>CAMBDR010000502.1 GCA_945864765.1 Janthinobacterium lividum
CCTACCACAAACGCATGATCGGCAAACGCGGCGCGCAACTGTTCTGCCATGAGGCAAGCGTTGCTGTGCGGGGTGTGCCTGAGTACCAGTAAAAACTCTTCACCGCCCCAGCGAATCAGGTAATCGGTTTCCGGTAGCAAACCACGCAAGCGTTGGGCTGCTTGCACCAATAATTGGTCGCCCGCTGCCTGACCATGCGCCTCATTGACTTCTTTGAAATGATCAATATCAAGCCGCATAAATACCAGTTCGCGCGGCGGCACGGCATTGATATTGGCATCGGATTCAATATGGTGCAATAAAAAGCGGCGGTTGTTCAAGCCCGTTAAAGGGTCAGCGAAATTGGCTTTCTCCACATTCGCATACGCTAATTCGAGGTCGCGCGTGCGTTCGTTAACCCGTGTTTCGAGTAGCGAGTGGTGCGTATCGAGTTTCATTTGTAATTCATACGCTTCCACCGCGCGCTTAACTGTTAAAATAAAGTCATGCGGGTCAAATGGTTTGATAAAAAATTGATAGATGTGAGCCCGATTGACCGCATCGACAATCGCATCGACATCAATAAAACCGGTGACGATGATGCGTATTGTACGTGGCAGTACCGGAAGCAGGCGTTCAAACAATTCCACCCCGGTCAGATTGGGCATGCGTTGATCGCTGATAATACAAACCAATTGATTTTTATCCGGAATTTGCGAAATCACATCCAGTGCCTGTTGCCCATCGGATGCTTCCAGCAATTGATAATGGCCGGATAAGAGCGAGGTAATCGCTTGTCGATTGGCGGCTTCATCATCGACCACCAAAATAATTTGCGGATTGGTGGTTTTTGTTTTTGCTTCCAGTGCCGTGAGCCGCTTTGGGTTGAAAAATTGCATTGCAGGTCTCCAAAAAAACCCATCTGTTCAAACCGTCAAGAAAACCAGTTTCCGCACAACGCGCGCATAAGCGGGCGATAAGCCACTTATCACGTCTTATTTAAGCAAGAAAGGTGTGCTGGATAAACTATTCTACTTTGTCACGGCGCAATAAGGGCATTAAGAGCGGCAATATTAAGCGTATGCGTTGCCAAAATGTTTGTGTTTGGTGAACGGCGCGTCCAATCCGGCTGGGTTTGATCAAAACCACGGCCAATCCCAAACCCACAAAAATGAGCGGGTTGGCGCGGATTTGGCGTAGCAAATCCAGCACCCGGTTCAAGCCTTGTTTGGCTGCATTCAATTCTGTGGTCAAGGCTTGATATTCCAGAAGCAGCAGACTGCGCCGTACTTCACTAATGGCAAGTAATTCTTCCCGGCGGCGTGCCAGTTTTTCAGCAGATGGCATATTAATTCCCCGGTGGCGGCGTGTTTTGGTGGGTGCTTGCGTTGGTATTGGCGCTGGTGTTGGCGCTGGCATTGGCACTGCTACTTTCTTGCATGGCTTGAATGTCTTTGCGCAACTCAGCCAAGGTGGCGGCAAGCAGGGCGGGCTTGGCTTCGTTGTATTGGCGCACTTTAGCCATTAATACGAAGTAAGCGACGCCAAACAAGGCAATAAAGCTGCCAATGACGGCGATTCGGGAATGCTCCCAAAACAACACAATGCATAACACCACCACCAAGGTGATCGCCAAAAAGCCACACAGCAGCGCGCACAAAGACAGGATAATCGAATGTTGCAGGCGTAGTGCGGCTTCCTCGACTTCAATGCTGGCCAGTTCAAGTCGATTGTGAAACAGGGCCGCCACACTCACGAGCAGGCGTTTCAGGGAGCTGACAAAAGGCATGGTCGAATCCATTGACGAAATAGCTATCTTAACGCGTAATCCGCTGCAATACCACAAAAAATTGCGGCCCCCAACCAATTATTGTGTCGAAACGCGGCAAAGCAGGCCATTGTGTCGCGTTCTTTGATCAGACCATAGTGGTACAGCGCACATAAGGCAGCAATGACGATGCCCGCATAGAAATAGATGCCCAGTTGCAAGTGCCAGCCAATCAAGAGCCAAACCAGAAATGTGGCGGCATAACACCACATCACGGCCGCCACATCGAACGCGCCAAAGGTAATGGCCGAAGTTTTAATGCCAATTTTGAGATCATCATCCCGATCCACCATCGCATATTCGGTATCGTAGGCAATCGCCCAAAATACATTGCCCACCAGCAGCACCCAGGCCAGCACAGGAATTTGTCCGGTGACAGCGGCAAATGCCATCGGCATGCCAAAGCCAAAAGCGATGCCCAAATAAGCTTGTGGAATGGCGAAAAAGCGTTTGAACCAAGGGTAGCTGGCCGCCACGATCAGGGCCGCCACCGAGCTTTGTTTGGTGAGCAAATTGAGCGGTAAAATCAGGATAAATGCCAGCAGTGCCAGTACGGCGGCAATGGCAATGGCTTCCCAGGGCGCGATTTGGCCGCTGGTGAGGGGCCGCTTTGCGGTGCGTTTGACGTGTTTATCGATATCGCGGTCGGCAAAATCATTGATGGCACAGCCAGCGGAGCGCATCAAGACCGTGCCGAGTGTGAAAATCACCAGCTTGTCCCAGGCCGGGGGGCCGCCGCTGGCCAACCATAAGGCGCACAAGGTTGGCCATAGCAGCAGCAGGATACCGATAGGTTTATCCAGCCGCACCAGGCGAAAATACAAACCCAAACGCTGCATTATAGCGATGGGCGTTCGATGACTGTGACGCCGGGCAATAAATTGTCACGAATCGAATCCCGCACCGCATCGGAAATGGCGTCAATCGCTTCTTTGCGGGTAAAACTTTTGCGCCAGGCGATGACCACGCGCCGCGTGGGGGCTGGTGCTTCAAACGGCAGGTAGCGCAACATGCCTTCGGTGGTATGGATATCCGGCACCGAGGCGCTGGGTAACACCGTCAAACCAATGCCCGAGGCCACCATATGGCGTATGGTTTCCAGTGAAGAGCCTTCAAAAGTGCGTTGAATGCCCACGCCGCTGGAGGCAAAGCGTGACATTTCCGGGCAAACTTCCAGCACTTGATCGCGAAAGCAATGGCCGTTGCCCAGTAAGAGCATGGTTTCTTGCTTCAAGTCGTGGGCAGAGATTTCTTTGCGGCTAGTCCACGGATGGGCTTGCGGCATGGCCACCACGAACGGCTCGTCATACAGTGGTTCGAGCGCGAGGCCATGATCGGGTATGGGCAGGGCCATGATGGCCGCATCCAAATCACCCTGACGCAAGGCTTCCAGCAAGCGCACGGTAAAATTTTCTTGCAAGATCAGCGGCATTTGCGGCACCCGATGGATCAAACTTTTCACCAGTGGCGGTAACAGATACGGCCCGATGGTATAAATCACGCCCAGGCGTAAATGACCGGCTAGTGGATCTTTGTTTTGCTTGGCCATTTCTTTGATGGCAGCAGTTTGTTCCAGCACCCGTTCTGCTTGCGCCACGATTTGAACGCCGATGCTGGTAATTGAAATTTCAGTGCCGCCGCGCTCAAACAGGATGACGCCTAATTCGTCTTCAAGTTTTTTAATGGCAACGGAAAGTGTGGGTTGGGCCACATAGCAAGCTTCGGCGGCATGGCCGAAATGTTTTTCACGTGCTACAGCAACAATATATTTTAATTCAGTCAGCGTCATGGGAGGTAGGGGTATTAAGCAGATTGTGCGGTAAACAAATAACACCGCCGGGAGTTTTGTTGTTTGCTATTCTAGGGTATTTTGATCATCTGCGCCTATTATTTGCGTCTATTTGTTAGGATTACGCTGGTTTTTGTATTTGCGTCAAGGTGATTGATGCAAATAAAAGACAGATGATTCAGTTGTTGTAACTGGTTGCTTGGCTGTGCAGGCAAATTTCAAGGAAAAATTTCTTTGGGTGCATGAATGTTGTTGGCGATGCATCTTGTCGCAAAGTTGTCACAGGTATGCAAGAGCGGGATTGGTGGTTGGCTCAAGATATTATCTAACGTCGATTAATGTGGTGCAATGGTGGGGGGAAGACGGCGGCTCAAGCCATATCGCTTGAGCATGGCGAAGAAAGCTTGATCGAGCCGGGTTGAAAATACTTCAATGAAAGAATAGTTTTTACGCCAGCCCAAAACCATGGCCGTGCTCAGCATACTGAGCGTGATGACGGTATTTTGCCAGGCATGCAGTTCCCATTGGCCATGCCATGTCCAAAGCCAGGTGTGGTTAAAGGGGGGCAGGTAAGCGATGGGCCATTGATAGCCATCCGGGCCTTTGGAGCCGATGACATCACAAAACAGATGAAGGTGAACCACCGCCAGGGCCAAACCAAACACCAGCCTGCGCTGCGCAGTTGCGGCATAAAAAATGATCGTGGCAAGTATCAGGCTGGCAAA
>CAMBDR010000503.1 GCA_945864765.1 Janthinobacterium lividum
GCACCATAATTCGCGCTCACCACGGCTAAAACTCCATTGTTGGGCAGATAAACTCAAGGCTACGCTCTGGAATAAAACAGGTTAATTTGATATGGGCACCAGTTTACTTGAAGATTAAGGAGAAATTCAGTATTTTCCAATCGGGATCAGCACTTGAGAAGATTATTCATATCAATTACAACCGATTTTTCTTCGCTGGCCATCAATTCAGACCTCCCAACCAGGAATCCATGCAGTATCAAGGAAAGACAAAGCAAAGACAAAGCAAAGACAAAGGTCGTATTCGCAGCGCAACTGCTTTAAAATGAGGGGTATTTTGTTTCACCCATATATATTCATTAACCTTGGTGTTTTAGCATGTCGAACCATACCGCAAACCTTGCTATTTTATTTGCCGATATTTGTGGCAGCACAGCGCTATACGATCACCTTGGCGATCAAACAGCGCAGCGCTTAATGGCGGGTTGCGTGAAAATCATGCGTGACACGGCCTGCGCCCATCATGGTACCGTGATTAAAACCATCGGCGATGAAGTCATGTGTACCTTCCCCAACGCCATTATTGGCCTGGAAGCGGCCTGCGCCATGCAAACAGCAATGCAGCATGCGCATTTTGAGGGTGGCATGGGCATGCATATCAGCATTGGTCTACACTATGGCAGCGTCATCTGCGACGGCGGCGATGTGTTTGGTGACACCGTGAATGTGGCCGCCCGCATTGCCTCACAAGCCAGAGCACATCAAATCATGACCTCGCAAGCCGTGGTGGATGCCCTGCCCGAAGCATTTCGACGCCTGACCCACCGGATTATGGCCGCCGAATTCAAAGGCAAACAAGTCGAATTCGATATTTTTATCGTCACCTGGAATGAAGAAGACCACGGCGGCACGCAAATCCGCGTTGCTGCGCCCACCGTCATTCGCGCACCCGCTGCCGCTAGCCAGTTGAGCTTAAATTATGGCAACAAGGCCTTCACGATCAATCAGGATCTTAAAAAAATTGTGTTGGGGCGCGGTGAAAATTGCGACTTGGTGATTGCCAGCACACTTACCTCGCGCCTGCATGCCAGCGTCGAATTTCGCTTCGGCAAGTTTTTTATTGTTGACCACAGCAGCAATGGCACGTATATTCGCTCACCCAATGGCGATATCGTTCATATTATCCGGGAAGAAAGAGTATTACAGGGAACGGGCATGATTAGTCCGGGCCAGTCGTTTGCAGAAGACCCGGTGCAATTAATCAGCTACACAATTTTTTGACCTGATTGATCAGCATACCATTGATCATTTTTTGGAAATCCATCGCGCCCAAGCGATGCCTTGGCAGGATTTGTTATGTCGCCCAGCGAATTTCGTATTGCGTGGCGGCTCGATATCAATAAATGATGGCGGCCATTTTGACAATTCCGACATTTACGAATTAATCCGGCGGCGTTGTCATTGTTTCCGCGCGATATGCGCTTTGGACAATGGTTTGGTGAAGATCAATTTGAAAGCTACCGCGCGCTGGGCTACCGCATTGCCTGCACTGCCTTGCAAACGGCGGTAGAACAAAGCCAAACCAGGGATAAACCGGATATCGATCAACTGTGCGAGAACCTGCATGGCCCTGGCAGTAGTGACACCGATAGCACCGCCAAATCCGGCACCCATTAACGACAACCCGCGTAACCTGCCTGGCCACTTGCACCACAACATCCGAAATTCCCAAAAACACAACCAAAATTACCCTTAAGAATTATCAAATTTTTGATTGACAGACATTCGACGATTATATAATATGATCGCAGAGCAAGTGCTCGGAATGAATAAACATTCTTCGCGCTTGACCCTGGAAACACTTCCACATTTGCCCAAACCAATAACAACCACCAAACAAACCTGAGGATGACACAATGAATAACAAATTATTTCGCACCTTCATGCTTTTTAACTTATTACTTAGCTCTTGCTTAATTGCCACCGGTGCCAACGCCACCAATTACACTTTATGGATCAATGGCCGCAACAATAGCGCTACGGTCGGCAACTACAGTAGCTTTAACTATTGGGGGCCTGGCAACACGCTGGCAGGCAGCAATACCCGCGCGGTCAACTGGGACGGTTATAACGGCATTGCCTCACAAAACAGTAAAGTACGTGATGCGCTCGATTGTTATTGCACTGGCAGCAACTGGTGCTATATCGCCACCCACAGCGCCGGTGACTTGATGATGGGTTACACCATGGCCCAATATGGTGCCAGCGCACGCTTGAAAAAGAATGCCACACCCAATGGTACGGGCCAATGTGGCAATACTGACGGCTCCAGCCAAACAGGTTGGAATATCAAATGGGTACGCGCCGCCTCCGGTGCTGGCGGTGGTTCGGAATTGGCTGACTATGGCTCATGGGCGCTGAGTGAGCCCTTGTCCAAAGACTTAAAAACGGCAACCGCGCGCGCCATGTTCAACCACAATGAAACCCGCAATATCTGGTTTTATATGTATGCTGGTGCCAAGGGAACACTGTATTCGGCACTGTTACCGGGGCAAGATGATGAAGCCGTCTCCTACCATAGCACAGGTGGTATCGCTGGTACATCCGGGCGTGCCTTATGCAACCCAAGTGATTGGTTTTGTAATGATTTAACCCTGGGCACCGCAGCCAATGAAGGCGGCAGCGTGAAATGGAATTATCACTCGGTGACCTTCCGCGACGACAAGGAATCCTATAACCATTACTCGAATAACAATTGGCAAGGGATTATTTCAGTCGTGCGTAATGACATGGTCAACTATGCCAAGTAAGATGCGCAATTCGTCTGATGCAGCACCGAAGCGGCAAGGCAAAAACTTGCCGCTCATCGTACTGGCACTGGTGGTGATTGCTTTGCTCTATTTTGGCTGGCGTAACAGCGAATCTTCATCCGATTTAAGCGCGGCAGCCATCGCCAAACAGCAAGCAGCCAGCGATCAACCGACATCGGGTTCGATGGCTAAAGCAGCCAATACCGAACCCGGCGCGGGTGGCAGCGAGACCAAAGCACAAAAGATCGATGCCCTGGAAAAGCAATTGGTATTGGCGCAGCACACTTATAACAGTTATTTGGCCGGCACCAAATATCCGAATGAATCGCGCCCGATTTCGGAACACCCCGACCAAGTGTACCCAAATCGTCCCGTCGAAGGTGAGCATGCGCTGGTCAAAAAAGATGGCCGTGCGGATAAAAACGTCAACATTCGCACCAGCCAAAGCAGGGTATTTATGGGTGCCAAAGAAAGCGTGGTGTTCACTGTCACCGCATCCGACAGCACGGGCAAGCAATTGCCGATCTTTGTGACGCGGGCTCTCGCACGAGGCCTGGTGGCAGCGGGCAAACGTGAGTCGGCGCAAGTGACACTCAACTTTAGTGATGACGGCCAGCAAGGCGACCGCAACGCCAGTGATGGCATACTCTCGGGCATGTTTAATCCAAACGCCACCGGCTTGGCGCAATTTAATGGCACCATCCGCACCGAAGTGAATTTTAACGTCGGTGACAGCGCGGGCTTTGTGTTGTTTGACATCGTCTACACGCCCGACCTGCCCGCCACATGGGCAGGTGGCGCAGGAGGTATCCGTGACGCGCAAGAAGCGGGTTCACTAAACTTTTATTTAAAGGCCAATGTCCAGCAAGCCGGGCGTTATTTGGTCAGTGCGCGCGTGGATGATGCCAATGGCAAACCGTTTGCTTTACTCAGTTTTAATAATGTTTTGGCGGCTGGTCCGCAAGAAATCAAACTGCCTTTGTTTGGTAAATTGATTTTCGACCAGGCACCGGCTTTTCCACTCACCCTGCGCGATGTTGATGCGTATTTATTAAAGGAGGATGTTGACCCTGACCGAGCTTTAATGCCCCGCCTGATGGGCAAGGTGCATACGACCAAAAAGTATGCCAGTAACAGCTTTTCCAATGCGGAATGGACCAGCGAAGAACGTACTCGTTACCTGACCGAATTGGGGAAAGACGTAGCACAAACGCAAGCAGCACTGAATCAGTTAAAAAACTGATCATTAAATTATGGAATTGCCTGGTGTAAAACATGGCAGTTTCAAAAAATAACCTTACAAAACCTCTTGGAGATATCATGAATTTAAAGTTTTTTCGTAGCGCCATACTCATGGTGCTGGCATTGCTCACCTTTAGCGCCCACGCCACCAATTACACACTCTGGATTAATGGCCGCAACAACAACAATACGTCGGTTGGCAAATACAATGATTTCAGGTACTGGACCAACAATAATACGGTCGCTGCGGGCGTGAATCGAAAGTCCGTCAATTGGAATGGCTATAAC
>CAMBDR010000504.1 GCA_945864765.1 Janthinobacterium lividum
ACCGTGCCCAAACCCGCCAACCTGATCGATGCTGCCGTGAGCACGTTCAAACACGTCATTGCAAAATCGGCCAGGCGCGCCGCCGTGGTCATGGTCCAGCCGGACGGTGCCGCCTTGCAGCAAATCGCCAAGCTGGTACAAGCCAATAAAATTCGCACCGTCATCGATACCGTCTACCCCTTGAGTGAAGTCAAACAAGCGCACGACTTAAGCCGCAGCTTGCGCGCCAAGGGTAAAATCATTTTAAAAATCCATGACTGAGCGGCGCAACATGGCTGAATCAATGCAATCGCGCTTATGGCGCTGGCTGGCCAACCTCACGCCCGCTTATCGGCGCACGGGTGCCCGCATCAGCTATATCGCCCAGGATTTTCAGGAAGTGAGAATCCGCCTGCCGCTGAACTGGAAAACCCGCAATCACATGAATATGATTTGGGGCGGCGCGCTGTATGCCGCCATCGACCCGATTTACGGGGTGATGCTGCTCAAACTGCTGGGGCCAGCTTATCTGGTGGTGGATAAATCAGCTACCATCCATTTTAAACGGCCCGGACGCAGCACCTTGTATGCGCGCTTTGTGGTCGATGACGCTGAACTGGCCTTGATCCGGGCTTTACTGGCAGATAAGCCAAGGCTGGATCGGGTGTATCAGGTCGAATTGACCGATCAGGCCGGGGTGGTACATGCCACCTGTGAGAAAATCGTGCATATTCGAAAACGCCAGCCTTGAATCTCAGTTTTAAGCAGCAGCCAGACAGGCCTGGGCCAAGCGCACCCAATAAGTCGCCCCGATCGGCAATAAATCGTCGTTAAAATCATAACTGCCATTGTGCAAATTGCATGGCCCCAAGCCATGCCCATGGCTGCGGTGGTCGCCATCGCCATTGCCAATGAAAACATAACACCCCGGTTTGGCTTGCAGAAAATAAGCAAAATCTTCCGCCCCCATCGATGGCTCGGTCTTGTCATCCACATTTTGAGCCCCCACCATATCCCGCAACACCTTCACCGCAAACGCGGTTTTTTCCGGGTCATTCACCAGGGCCGGGTAGTTGCGCCTGAATGCAAAGCGCACCGTCGCCCCAAACGCGCGTGCTGTGTGTTCGGCCACCTCTTGCATGCGCGTTTCGACCAAATCCAGCACCGCTACTTCAAAGGTGCGCACTGTGCCCGCCATGCGCGCAAAATCGGGAATCACATTGGTCGCACTGCCGCCATCAATTTGGGTCAGCGACAACACCGCCGCATTCAGCGGGTTGACATTGCGGCTGACAATGGTTTGCCAACTCTGCGCAATTTGTACCGCCACCATCACCGGATCAACGCTTTTTTGCGGTTGCGCCGCATGCGAGCCTTTGCCGTCCACAAACACTTCAATTTCATTCGATGAAGCCATCATCGGCCCGGCCACCACGCCAAATTGCCCCACCGCCATGCCCGGCCAATTATGCATGCCATACACTTCATCCATCGGGCATTGCTCAAACAAGCCTTCTGCAATCATGCGTCTGGCCCCGCCACCGCCTTCTTCGGCCGGCTGGAAAATCACATACACGGTGCCGTCAAACTGCCCATGCTGCTGTAAATAATGGGCCGCGCCCAACAACATGGCAGTATGACCGTCATGGCCACAGGCATGCATTTTGCCGTCATGGCGCGAAGCATGGGGGAATTGGTTGATTTCTTGCATCGGCAGTGCATCCATATCCGCGCGCAAACCAATGGCGCGCTTTGAGCTGCCTTTTTTGATGATGCCCACCACGCCGGTTTCCGCCATCCCACGCAACATGGGGATGCCCCATGCGCTGAGTTGACTGGCCACCACGTCGGCCGTACGTTGTTCCTGGAAACAGAGTTCGGGATGGGCGTGAATATCCCGTCGGATTTGTTGCATTTCACTTCGTAAAGCGATAATCGGATCGATCAGTTTCATGTTCTGCTCCTTGCGCTATGGATACGCCAACCAGGATAGTCGGTTGGGTTAAACGCCTTGGGTTGTCGGTGGTTAATTTATAATCTTATTTGTATGCTAGCTATGTTGCGCTGGAATTGTTTGATTTTGATAGCAAAACTCAGTCGGAATCGTTGTGGCTTGCGATATTATCGCTCAGATGTTGCCGAGATAGTTTACAGTATCGGAAGTGCGCTTTGAAATTGTTTGATTTTGGTTTGGTTTTGCTGTGTTTTTCAATGATTTGGATCTTTTATGACGACTTTGCAAATCAGGGGAGCTTGCCCACATGACTGCCCCGATACCTGCGCCTTGTTGGTGACGGTACATGATGGTGTGGCCACCGCCGTGCGCGGTGACCCGGATCACCCACCCACTTCGGGGGTGTTGTGTACCAAAGTGGCGCGCTATACCGAGCGCACCTATCATCCGGATCGTCTGTTGTACCCGATGCGCCGAATCGGTAAAAAAGGCGAAGGCAAGTTTGAACGCATCAGTTGGCAGGAAGCGCTCGATACCATTGCCACCAAACTGGGCGACATTTACCGCCGCGTACCCCAGGCCATTCTCCCCTACAGCTACGCAGGCACCATGGGGCTGGTGCAGGGTGATTCGATGTCATCGCGTTTTTTTCATCGCTTGGGCGCTTCGCAGTTGGAACGTACCATTTGCGCCTCGGCAGGCGGCGCGGGTTATCGCTACACCATCGGCGCACGTATTGGCACCGATCTGGAACAGGTTGATCACGCCAAACTGATTATTATTTGGGGCAGTAATCCGATTGTATCGAGCCTGCATTTTTGGACGCGGGTGCAAGAAGCCAAACGGGCCGGGGCTACCATTATCGCCATCGACCCATATCGCTCCCTGAGCGCGCAAAAATGTCATCAACATATCGCCATTTTGCCCGGCACCGACGCCGCCCTGGCCTTGGGCATGATGCATGTGTTGATCGGTGAAGACTGGATCGATCATGAATATGTGGCCGAATTCACGCTGGGTTTTGATCAATTAAAAGAGCGTGTCAAACAATGGCCGCCGCAGCGGGTGGCCGAAGTGTGCGGCATCAGCGTCGATGAAGTGCTTGATTTGGCACGCCTGTATGGTGAAACCGCGATGCAGGGTTTGCCCGTGCTGATTCGCGCCAACTACGGCGTGCAACGCGCCCATGGCGGTGGCATGGGGGTGCGCAATATCGCGTGCCTGCCAGCTTTGGTGGGGGCCTGGCGGCATGCGGCTGGCGGCATGCTGTTTTCTTCCTCCGATACCTTTCCACGTAACTTTAGCGCCTTGCAGCGGCCCGATCTGATGCCTGCCGAGCGCCCGCGCACCATTAATATGGCGACCATCGGCGACGATTTATTGCGCCCCGGTTCGCCTGAATTTGGCCCACAAATTGAAGCGATTATCGTCTACAATTCCAACCCGTTGGCAATTGCGCCGGAGTCGGACAAGGTGATGCAAGGCTTCGCACGTGAAGACTTGTTCACCGTGGTGCTGGAGCATTTTCAAACTGATACCGCTGATTACGCCGATATATTGCTACCCGCAACCACCCAACTGGAGCATTACGACATACACTTTGCCTACGGCCATACTTATATGATGGCCAATAACCCGGCCATTCTACCGCTCGGCGAATCGAAACCGAATACCGAAATTTTCCGCCTGATCGCGCAGCGCATGGGTTTTGACGATGCCTGTTTCCATGAAACCGATGATCAAATCGCAGCCCAGGCGTTTGACGCCAGCCATGTACGCGCGATTCATTTTGATTGGGGTGGTTTGAAACGTAAAGGTTGGCAAAAATTAAATGCCGTGACCGCACCGTTTGCTACGGGTAATTTTCCTACGCCCTCAGGTAAGTGTGAATTTTTTTGCGCGCGCATGCAAGAGGCGGGGCTGGACCCTTTGCCAACCTATATTCCCCCTTATGAGTCAGTGGCCAGCAATCCGGCCTTGGCGGCGAAATATCCGCTGGCCATGATATCGCCACCAGCCCGAAATTTTCTCAATAGTACTTTTGTCAATGTAACGAGCTTGCGCGCAGTCGAGGGCGAGCCGCATCTGGATATGCATCCGCATGATGCGGCACAACGTGGTATTCATGTCGGCGACAAGGTGCGTATTTTTAATGATCGCGGCAGTTTTGTAGCGAAAGTACGAATTACGGAGAACGCTCGACCCGGCTTGGTGGTAGGCTTGTCGATTTGGTGGAAAAAAATGGCCAGTGACGGCAAAAATGCCAATGAAGTCACCAGCCAAAAATTGACCGATATGGGTAATGCGCCGACTTTTTATGATGTTTTGGTACAGGTTGAGAAAAACTAAATTCGCGATGGATGAGAGGGACATGTTGGCAATAAC
>CAMBDR010000505.1 GCA_945864765.1 Janthinobacterium lividum
AAGATTTATCGCGGCGCGGCCACACCATTATTGTGATCACCCATGCGCTCGAAGTGGCGCAGCGGGCCGAGCGCATCATCACCATCAAAGACGGCTTGATTGTGGCCGATGTCAGCAACCAGCCTGCGCCGGACGCTGCGTTAGTCACAGCATCAGACACCGCATCAACCACCGCATCAACCACCGCATCAACCACCGCATCAATCACCGCATCAACCACCGCATCAACCACCGCCCCCGCCACCGCACCGGGCACGGTCTCAAGCGCCACTGGCACCGAAGCGCCCACGCCAGCCGAAAACCCGGCACTGGCCCTGTTTGCGGTCGAGCAAGGCAGCGAAAACGCGCCCGAGCGCGGCGGTGATTTCGCCAGCGGCTTGCTGGAAGCCACGCGCACCGCCCTGCGCGCCCTGCATTCCAACCTGTTTCGCACCGCGCTGACCTTGCTGGGTATCGTCATCGGCGTGGGTTCGGTTATCACCATGCTGGCCATAGGCGACGGCGCGAAACAGGCGGTGCTCACCCGCATCAGCGCGATGGGCACCAATTTGCTGTTGGTGCGTCCGCTGGCACCTAATCGGCGCGGTGCAGGCGGCAGCGTTGCCACCCTGATTCCGGACGACGCAAAGGCGCTGGCCGAGCTGCCCAATGTGCTGGCCGCCGTGCCGGAACTGGGCGGCACCGTCACGCTACGCTACGCCAGTGCCGACTACCAAACCCAGGCCAATGGCACCACGGCCACCTTTCCGCTGGCGCGCAGTTGGCCACTGAGCAAAGGCATCTTCTTTTCTGATGAAGATGTGCGCAGTTACGCGGCGGTGGCGGTGCTGGGGCAAACCGTGGTCGATAATTTGTTTGGCAAAGAAGTGGACCCCATCGGCAAATACGTGGTGATCAACAACGTGATGTTTCAAACCATCGGCGTGATGGCGGCGCGGGGCGCGGCTGCGGGTGGGCAAGATCAGGATGATGTGGTCATGGTGCCACTCAGTACGGGTAGCCTGCGCCTGTTCGGGGCCAGGTTTTTGCGCAATATTACGGTCGCGGTGGATCAGGTGGATGAAATTGACGCCACCCAGGCACAGGTCGCCGAGCTGTTGCAGCAACGCCATGGCACGCTGGATTTTCAGATTCGCAATATGGCGGCGATTATCGAAACCGCTTCCGAGACGCAAAACACGCTCACCGTGTTGCTGGCTTCGGTGGCGGCCATTTCGTTGTTGGTGGGTGGCATCGGGGTCATGAATATCATGCTGGTGAGCGTCACCGAGCGCACCCGCGAGATTGGCATCCGCATGGCCACCGGGGCCAGAATGCGCAATATTTTGCAGCAGTTTTTAACCGAGGCGCTGGTGGTGTCGGTGTTGGGTGGTGCGCTGGGGGTGGCACTGGGTATGCTGGCGGCGCTGGTGATTGGTGCTTTTGGCACGCCGATTGCGTTTGCGCTGGCACCGGCCTTATTGGCATTTGGTTGCGCCTTGGCCATTGGGCTGGTGTTTGGCTATTTTCCGGCGCGCAAAGCGGCCCAGGTTGATCCTGTGGTGGCATTGGGGAAATGATGAAAAACCGGATCAACGATCACCCATTTTGCTGGATCAAGCCGCTCTACATTGCGCTGCTTGCGCTGGCTTTAAGCGCTTGTGCCAGCAATCCGCAAACAGCGCCGCCGACGGGTGCGGCAGGCGTACTACCCGCCGCTTATTCAGAGGTGGGCGAGGTGGGAGATTTGGGCGAGGCGGGCGCGCGCGGCGAGAACAGCGCGGGTAAGGGGACAGGCACCGCGCTGGCAGAAAACTGGTGGCGCGCTTTTGGCTCGGCGCAATTATCCAGCCTGATTGAAACCGCGCTGCTGGATAGCGCAGACATGAAAATCGCGCTGGAACGTATTCGGCAAGCACAGGCGCAAGCCAGCATTGCGGGGGCATCATTGTTTCCGCAATTGAATGCCAGCGTTGGCGCAGTGCGGCGGGAGAGTCGCGGCGGCAATAGTGGCGCTGGCAATGGCAGCAACGGCGGCACCAGCAATGGCACCAGTAACTACAGTGCAAGCCTTGCCGCCAGCTATGAAGTGGATGTTTGGCAAAAAAACAGTGCGGCGGCCAGTAGCGCGCAATTTGCCTTGCTTGCCACCCGCCACGAGCGCGCCAGCGTGGGTTTGAGTTTGACGGGCGGCGTTGCCAGCGCCTATTTTCAATTGCTGTCATTGCGCCAGCGTATTCAACTCACTCAGGAAAATATCGCCATCGCCCAACGCATCCTGGCGCTGGTGCAGGTGCGGGTGGATGCGGGTGCGGCCTCGGCGCTCGATAGCGCCAACCAGCAAGCGGCATTGCTGAAACAGCAGGCCCAGTTGCCGCCGCTGCAGTTGGCCGAGCGCCAAATTTTGCACGCGCTGGCGCTACTGCTGGGTCAACTGCCAGAGGGGTTTGTGGTTGCCAGCATGGCGCTGGAAGACTTGAACTTGCCTGCGGTGGAACCGGGTTTGCCGTCGAGCCTGTTGCTGCGCCGTCCTGATCTGGCCAGTTTGGAGGCGCAACTGGCGCAAGCGCATGCGAATCTGGCGCAAGCGCGCGCGGCGCTGTTTCCATCGATTTCACTCACCGCCTCAGCCGGGGCCGCCAGCAGCAGCTTGCATGAATTGGTGAGTGGGCCGACGCTGGCGATTTCGCTGGGGGCCGGATTGCTGCAGCCGATTTTTGACGCAGGCCGCCTACGTTCCGAAGTGGCCATCGCCGCATCGCGTCAACAGGAATTGGCATTGGGTTACCGCAAAGCGGTGTTGGTTGCCTTGGCTGAGGTAGAGAACGCACTGGTCGCGCGCACCCGGCTGGCGCAGCAAGAGCACCTGCTGGACGCGGCGCAGCAGCAGGCCGCGCGTGCCTTGCGTCTGGCGCAGGTGCGCTACCGTGCGGGGGAAGATGATTTAATCGTCATGCTGGAGGCCCAGCGCACCCTGTTTCAAGCCAAGGATCAGCGCGCCCAAATCCGCGAAAGCCGCCTGCAAGCAGCCGTGGCGCTGATGAAAGCCTTGGGCGGCGCGGCGCGCATGCCACATGGCATGGATGAGCAGCGCCTTCATGCCCGGTAAATTATGTCTCCCTTGCCTTAAGAACGGGTATATTGGTTGATAGGGATTGTTGCGCGCACTGCGCTTGTTTCGCTTTTAAGCGAATGTGGCAAGAATGATATTTAAGCTTCGGACGCGTAAGTTCAATCCTATTAATTAATATTGGCTGGTATTGCTGCGATGTTGACTGCGCCAATACTTCGACTTTTTTGACTCAATACTGTGGAGAATTTACCATGAATTTTCTATCCTTCAACCGTTTTTTTCTTGCTGGCATAGCCTGGTTTCTCATGCTGTGTTGCTTTCCTGGTTTGGCGCTGGCCGAGCAAGCCCGCTCAAAACGCCCCCGCATCATCTATTACAACTCTGCAACGCAAGACAATCATTGGTGGCGAACTTCGTCCGAGATCATGCAGGCGGCTTGTCAGAATTTGGGCATGGATTTGCAGGTGGTTTATGTGAATCGTGACCAGTTCAAGATGGTGAACGACTTCAGAGTCGCGGCCAACGGTGCGGATCGGCCTGATGCGGTGGTGTTTCAAAGCTTGAAACAAAATGGGATCGAGATGTTAAAAATTGCCGAGCAAAGCAAAATTCCGGCGTTTATTTTTAACGCGGGGTTAACCGACGAACAAACCACCCAATACGGTGGGCCGCGCGAACATTTCAAGTACTGGATCGGGCAAATGCTGCCCGATGACAAGGCCGCCGGCCATGATTTGGCGCTCACGCTGTATCAGGAAGCGGCGCGGCTGGGCTTGGCCGATAGCGATGGAAAGGTGCAAATGTTCGCGCTCAACGGTACGACAGCGGACGGTGCGGCAATTGCACGCGCTGCAGGCTTGACGCTTGCGGCGCAAAAAGAACCACGCATTGTTTTGCGGCAAATCGTTCCGGCATCCTGGGAGCGTGAAAAAGGCAAGGAAGTCTTTCTTGGTTTGAACCAGCGTTATCCGCAAGCAAAAGTGGTCTGGGCCGCCAACGACCTGATGGGGCTGGGAGCGCTGGACGGCATGCTTGAGCGCAAACTGGTGCCCGGTAAACAAATGTTGGTAGGTTCCATTGACTGGATTCCGGACGCGCTGCAAGAAGTGAGCCACAACCGGATGGTCACCACGATAGGCGGCCATTTTATGGAAACGGCCTGGGTGGCGGTGCTGCTGCACGACTATTTCAAGCAGCGCGATTTCGCCACCGAGGCGCTCAGTTTCAACTCGCAAATGGCGATTTTGTCCGGCAAAGGCAGTGT
>CAMBDR010000506.1 GCA_945864765.1 Janthinobacterium lividum
GCTGCGGTGGCGGTGGGGATTGCCGGTTTGTTTATGGAAACCCATCCTGATCCAGCCAAAGCGATGTCCGACGGCCCGAATGCCGTACCGCTGGCACGCATGAAAGAATTGCTCTCAACCTTAATCGATTTAGACAGGGTCATCAAAAAAGCGGGCTTTTTAGAATCCGACTTTTCATAAAATATGGTGTTTATTTCTTTCTTTTATTTTAGCTCTACCCTTTTTGGAGATTTACATGAGTGCTATCGTTGACATTATTGGCCGTGAGATTATTGATTCGCGCGGCAATCCGACTGTGGAGTGCGACGTATTATTGGAATCGGGCGTCATGGGGCGCGCCGCTGTGCCGTCGGGTGCGTCAACCGGTTCACGCGAAGCGATTGAGCTGCGCGATGGTGACAAGAGCCGTTATTTTGGCAAGGGCGTATTGAAGGCCTGCGAAAATATCAATACCGAAATCTCGGAAGCGATTATGGGTCTGGATGCGAACGAACAAGCCTTTTTGGATCGCACCCTGATCGATTTGGACGGCACCGAAAACAAATCGCGCTTGGGCGCGAATGCCATGTTGGCGGTCTCGATGGCGGTAGCCAAAGCCGCAGCGGAAGAAGCCGGCTTGCCTTTGTACCGTTATTTTGGTGGTTCCGGCGCGATGCAAATGCCGGTGCCGATGATGAATGTGATCAATGGCGGCGCGCATGCCGACAACAACCTGGATTTGCAAGAATTCATGATCATTCCGGTCGGTGCACCGAGCTTTCGCGAAGCGATTCGTTATGGCGCAGAAGTATTCCACACGCTGAAAAAAATCCTGCATGAAAAAGGTTTGACCACCTCGGTCGGTGATGAAGGCGGTTTTGCGCCATCGGTGGCCAACCACGAAGAAGCCATCAAATTGATCATGCAAGCGATTGAGCAAGCAGGCTACACGCCCGGCACGCAAATCGCGCTGGGCCTGGATTGCGCGGCCAGCGAATTCTACAAAGACGGCAAATATCATCTGGAAGGCGAAGGCTTGACTTTGTCGGCGCAAGACTTTACCAATTTGCTGGAAACCTGGTGCGACAAATATCCGATCATTTCCATCGAAGACGGCATGGCTGAAAACGACTGGGAAGGCTGGGCGATTTTGACCAAGGCCTTGGGCAAAAAAGTGCAAATCGTGGGCGATGATTTATTCGTCACCAACACCAAGATTTTGAAAGAAGGCATCCAAAAAGGCATCGCCAATTCGATTTTGATCAAAATCAACCAGATCGGCACCTTGACGGAAACCTTTGCCGCCATCGAAATGGCCAAGCGTGCCGGTTACACTGCCGTGATTTCGCATCGTTCGGGCGAAACCGAAGATTCGACCATTGCCGATATCGCGGTGGGCATGAATGCCTTGCAAATCAAAACCGGTTCGATGTCGCGTTCGGATCGTATGGCCAAATACAATCAATTGTTGCGCATTGAAGAAGATTTGGGCGATATCGCCAGCTATCCGGGGCGTGATGCGTTTTACAATCTGAAGTAAGTATGTTTTTCATCCACTGATCCCATAGCCAAACATGCGACTCATCACGATATCGCTGGCAGGCTTGTTGCTGCTGATTCAGTTCCCATTGTGGTTAGGCAAGGGGGGCTGGTTGGCGGCTTGGGATCTGGATCAAAAAGTGGTGGCGGCGCAAAAAAAGAATGAAGAACTCAAAGCCCGCAACGCCAAGTTGGAATCGGAAGTGCGCGATTTAAAAGATGGCACCGGTGCGCTGGAAGAACGCGCACGCGCAGAATTGGGCATGATCAAAAAAGACGAAGTGTTTATTCAGATTGTGGGGGCCAATGACAGGGCGAATAGTTTGCCTGCTGCGCCGCCAGCCAGCCAACCTGCTGCGGCTGCGCGCCCCAATGCAACCCGTTAAGCTTGGGTATGCAGGCTATGCTTTGGTAACAAACAGCAAATCCCACACCCCATGCCCCAGCTTGATGCCGCGATTTTCAAATTTGGTCAGTGGGCGATAAGCAGGTCGTTCAGCATAGCCGCCATCGGTACTGGTATTTTTCAAACCTGGTTCCGCGTTCAATACTTCCAGCATTTGCTCGGCATAATTCTCCCAGTCAGTTGCCAGATGAATATAGCCGCCCGGCACCAGGCGGCTGGTGAGCAGTTGCACCAGCGGCGCTTGAATCAAACGCCGCTTATGATGGCGCGCCTTGTGCCAGGGGTCGGGGAAGAAAATGTGGATGCCCGCCAAGCTGTGGGGTGCCAGCATATGGTTTAACACTTCAAATGCGTCATGTTGAATCAGGCGCAGATTGCTTAATTTTTGTTCGTCAATCAACTTTAGCAGGTTGCCCACGCCGGGAGTATGCACTTCAACCCCTAAAAAATCGCGCTCCGGGCAGGCGGCCGCAATTTCTGCGGTGCTGCCACCCATGCCAAAGCCAATTTCCAATACCAGCGGCGCACTGCGGCCAAACGCTTGGGCCGGGTCGAGAATCTGCTTGGCATAGGGCAGGCAATACTGCGGCCCCAGTTCGACCAGGGCGCGCTCTTGCGCGTTCGATACGCGCCCGGTACGGGTGACAAAGCTGCGAATGCGGTGCTCGGTCGGGTCGTAAAAACGCGGTTTGATGCTGGCGATGCTGGAATCAGCGTTGGCGTTAGCGTTGGAATCAGCGTCGGCGTTGGCGTCTGCGTTGAGATCGGAATCAGAGTCGGTCATGTGGGAAGCAATGAAGAGATTTTTGGAGCGGGTGAAGGGAATCGAACCCTCGTATGAAGCTTGGGAAGCTGCCGTTCTACCATTAAACTACACCCGCGTAGCGCGCTATTGTAGCGCAAACTGGCGCTGCTTGGCAAACGCCGCCATGGTTCGACGAATTTTAGTTGGATTTATGCACGCAATGGTTTTGTTTATAGCGCTGCGCCAGCATCCAACAGCTCAAACCGAGTATGCCAAAGCCAAACTGGCCCGCCGCCAGCCATAAGACTTTTCCAGACATGATCGGGGATAACACGCCTGCGGTGAAACCAGCCAGCATCGAGACCAAAAACGATTGGCAAGACGAGACCGTGCCCAACAACTGCGGAAATAGCTCCAGCAAAAGCAAGGTGGCACCGGGTGCGACAATCGAAATGCCAAAGGTAAAGAAAAATAAGGGCATCACCGAGTAAGGCAAGGCAGGCGGCAGCCAGGCGTGATAGAGCACATTGAGGGCGGCTGCGCTGAGTGCTATCGCATACCCGATGTTGACTTGGCGGCGTAAGGGCATTTTCCCGGCCAGTCGATTGGCAAACAATGCGCCCAAAAAGATGCCCGATACCATGGGGATAAACTGCCAGCTAAATTGCTCCGGCCCCAAGCCCAGATGGCGGGTAATGAAAACCGGGGCCGATGCGATATAAATAAACATCCCGGAAAAATTGAGCGCAACCGTACCCGCAAGTAAGTAGAAGGGCGTGTTGCTCAGAATTTTGCTATAGCTTTGCCAAAGTGATTGGGCGTTAAACGGCTGGCGGTGTTGCGGGGCCAGTGATTCTGGCAAGTAACGCCAACTCAGCCATAGCAGGAAGCAAGTGTAGCCAAATATAAACAGAAAAATACTGCGCCAGTCCAGCCATTTGACGATAAGGCCGCCAATAATGGGGGCAATGCCGGGGCCAATGGAAAAAATCATGGTGACCATGGATAATAATTTGGCCGCTGGCGCACCCTGATACAAATCGCGAATAATGGCACGCCCAACCACCGTGCCCGCACCTGCCGACAAGCCTTGTAAAATGCGAAACGCCCAAAGATATTGCACACTGTGTGCAGCGGCACAACCGAGGGTGGCAATGCCATACACAAACAAAGAAAACAAAATGATGTTGCGCCGCCCAAAGGAATCGGAAAACGCGCCATGCCATAAGGTCATGACAGAAAACGCAATCATGTACACCGCCAGTGTTTGCTGTACTTCCAGCTCGCTGGCGTGTAACGAAGCCTGGATTTGCGGGAAAGCGGGCAGGTAGGTATCGACTGAAAAGGGGCCAAGCATGGCCAAACCGGCTAACAAGGTGGCTAATAGGCCAAAGTGTCGTTGTGTGCTGCTATTGGTTTTCGGGATATTTTGCATTAATGATTGATTTATAACGATACGCCCCGTGAATTGACCAATTCACGGGGCGCGATTTATACAGCTTATTTATACAGACTAAATTAACCTGGCTTAAAACTCTTCCCAACCATCATCCGCCGGTGGTGCGCTACGCGGTTTGCTGGCGGGTTTGGCGGCTGGCCTCGGTGCTGGTTTGGGCGCAGCAATCCGGGGTGCCATGGCACGGGTGG
>CAMBDR010000507.1 GCA_945864765.1 Janthinobacterium lividum
GGACGGCTTACCGTGAAGAGGCATTCGGTAAGCAATCGCGTCCTTTCGTTGGCTGGTTGATGATGGTCGAGGATGCGCCGAAGTCCAGATGTGCGGTCAAGGATGCGTCGCCGCATTTTCCTGTTTTCAGGGAGTTTAAGGGGGCTTCCTACATCGTCCGGTATGATTTGCTTTGTCAGAAATTAGTTAAAGAACAGCTTTATACCACTGCGGCACTGATCACGTCGCCTCGCAATGCTGCCGGGACAGGCGAGTTTTCGGAGCTGTCAGCGATGACCGGACTCCGAACATTCGTTACGGCTTTGGCGGGTCACGTTGCGGCCACGGCCGCCAGACTTGGGTGAAAAAGCCGCTAATAAGTCGGCTTAGTGGACGTGCAAAAAAGTCGTGTGCTACCGAAGATCGGTTCAATCCAGTGTATTTGCTCTGGCCCTGCAACATTCTACGCCAGCCTGCAGCGTTTGACGCCAGCAGGTGTCGTTTCGTCGCATCCTCAAAACAAGGCTATTTCAAGCGCTTATAGTGATGGTGTTTTCAAACACCACTCACTTAAAGGAAAAGCCATGAAATATCTGAATCTGTCATTTCTATCACTCTCCGCCTTCGCTTTGATTTTGTGTACCAGCTCGGCTGCGCTGCACGCCGCTGATCTTACCATTCAAATTGAAGACGTCAAATCGGCGACCGGCACCTTGATGGTCGCGCTGTATAACTCGCCCGAGACTTTTTTGAAAAAACCCTTGACCGGTGTTGCCGTCAAAGCAAAACAAGATAGTAATACGGTGGTGATCAAGGATTTACCCGCCGGTGAGTACGCTTTTGCGGTGTATCACGACGTTAATCAAAATGCAAAGATGGATACCAATGTGCTGGGCATTCCGACAGAAGACTATGGCTTTAGTAATAATGCCCTGGGGAAAATGGGGCCGCCAAGCTTTGTGGCGGCTAAATTTGCCGTACCTGAGTCGGGTATGACGACCAGTCTGAGCTTGCGTTAATCAACAGGCGGGGATACTCATGCAACGACGTCAATTTTTAGCGCGTGGTCTGGGCCTTGCGGCCTCTTCTTTATGCTCTGGCATTGCCTTGGCCGATAGCGCGACTTATCAGAAATTTCATCATGCCCTGGAACAGACGCCAGAACTCGCCTTATACGCCGACACCGTGGCGGATTTGGCGGGTACAGCAAGGCTTGAAGGACATCTGCCACGCGACTTACAAGGCGTGTTTTTCCGCAATGGCCCCGGGCGGTTTGAATTGCAAGGCGAGCGTTATCATCATTGGTTTGATGGCGATGGTTTTGCGCAGCGCTGGCAGATCGCCAATGGCAAAGTCAGTCATAGTGGTAAATTTATCCGCACGCATAAATTTGTTACAGAAACTCGCGCCGGAAAATTCTTATATCCCACTTTTGGCACCTGGTTTGATCGTGCCGGCGTAAAAAATAATGATACGATCAACGCGGCAAATACCAATTTGCTGCCGTTTAACGGCAAACTGTATGCTTTGTGGGAAGGCGGCTCGGCGACTGAACTGGACCCGGTGACGTTAGCCACCAAAGGGATTAAAACCTGGCGCGATGATTTGCAGGCAATGCCGTTTTCGGCGCATCCAAAAACTGAAATAGATGGCAACTTGTGGAATTTTGGCACCTTGCCGGGGAGCGATCAACTCGCGCTCTATCATTTGGCAGCCGATGGTCGTGTGATTAACTTTGGCATCGTGAAAATCCCACAATTGGCGATGGTGCATGATTTTGTGATGAGTGCTGCGCATTTAATTTTTTTGATCCCGCCGTATGATTTGGTGGGGGGAGCAAACCTCAGTTTTGTCGAGCGCCATCAATGGGCAGGTAGTGGCACCAATGCAAGGCCATTGCGGGTGGTGGTGGTATCGAAAGCCGATTTGCAAATCCGCCAAATTTTCGAATTACCACCAAGAATGGTATTTCATTTTGGCAATGCCTTTGATGATGGCAATACGACCCGCTTCGATGCGGTTTTGCATGAAGGTGATGTGATACAAGAGTTAGCTAACTTGATGACTGGCTCGCTGCAAGTCGATCCCGCCCGGCGTAGTTATACCAGTCAGATCAGCCTGGATTATGCACGCAAAACGGCCACAGAAACGCGCTTGTTTGGTAGCAGTGAATTTCCTCGGGTGGCACCCCAGGTCATGGCGCGGCGGCATCGACGTTTGGTATTACTCAGTCCAGCAACAGATAAGCCGGGTTTGCTCTTAAACACCGTGAATCTGCTCAATACGGATAATGGCGCGGCGCAGAGTTATCGCTTTGATGCTGGCTGGGCAGTTGAAGAGCATATACTGGTGCCACGCCCTTCTGCGCGTTTTGAATCCGATGGCTATTTGCTCGGGGTAGCGCAAAATATCAACTTGAAGCAGACCGTGTTGACGGTGTTTGATGCCGCAAAAGTTGCCGATGGCCCCATCGCTTTGGCGCATTTACCCTACCGTGCACCGCACTGTTTTCATGGGAATTTTTTAACCGCTTAGTTGTTTACATCTGTGGTTCACATCTGTCGTTCACATCTGTTTAAATAAATGCGCATACAGGCGACTCACCTGCGGGTTGTCGCTGGTGCCGCGCAATTCCAGGCTGAGTTTGCCAAGTTCATCACGATGCGCCGCGATAATAAACTGACTATTCACCACGGTTGCGCGATGAATTTGCCAAAAAATCTGGCTATCGAGTTGGTCCATCAACTCGCGCAAACTCATCCGAATCAAGGAGCTATGCTCCTTTGTTACGACATTGATGTATTTGTCGGTGGCTTCAAAATAAATGACTTCATTGATGGGGATCATGCGGATTTTCGACCCCACCGCAGCGCGGATCATGGTCAGTTGGGGTTGCTTGGCGTTGATGTTTGGCATTAACTGATGCAGTTGTGCCAGTGCGTTTTCTAACTCGATGGATGGGTTTTTTTCCTTGGCAAAATGTGTTTGCAGACGTTTTACGGTTTTCCCCAAACGCTCGGCATTGACGGGTTTAAGTAAGTAATCGGCAGCAGAATTTTCAAACGCAGCAAGCGCAAATTGATCGTAAGCAGTGACATACACGATCATCGGGAAGGGATGGCTGTCTGGCCATTCTTCTACCAGTTCTGCCGCTACCTCCAGGCCAGTTTTTCCCGGCATTTGGATATCTAAAAAAATAATCTCTGGTGTTAGCGTTTGGCTGATCATTTTCATTGAGTCCCAGACCGGTATCTACCACCTCGATACATAAAAAATCAGCAACGCGCTTGGCAGTGACGTGAATCTCGCCGCCAACTATTTTGGGTTCCAATCCATGCTTAAGCGCATTTTCAACCAAGGGTTGGATCAGCATTGGCACGATTTCCAGTGATTGCACTGATTCGGCCAGGTCGAGCGTGTAGCGCAAGCGCTTTCCCATCCGAATACTGAGCAATTCAAGATAAGCGCGAACCAAGGTAAATTCATCTTTGAGGCTGATTTTTTCAGTGCGTGAGGC
Organism: Janthinobacterium lividum; assembly: GCA_945864765.1. Classification (GTDB taxonomy): domain Bacteria; phylum Pseudomonadota; class Gammaproteobacteria; order Burkholderiales; family Burkholderiaceae_D; genus CAMBDR01. Next base: position 3,497 of record CAMBDR010000507.1, read on the forward strand.
TTGCAATGTTGCACGTAAATAAGTGATCAACTGATCCAACATATACTGCGCACGGTCAGGGTCGAGTTTGATCAGACCCTGCAAATTGGACAAGGTATTAAACAACATATGCGGCTCAATCTGCGCTTGCAGCAATTGCAATTGCGCTTGCAGCGCTTGCCTTTCGATGATCGCGCTACGGGTTTTTTCTTGTTCAGCCTGCGCTTTTAATTCGGCGACGGTGGTTTGGTTAAGAAAGAATAGACCACCGATCATGCTGATGACAATCGACATGATCAGCAATTTATTCCCTCCCAGCTGAGCCGCGACCAAGGAATCTTTAAATGGCAGGCCAAAAAACAGCAGCCCCAGCGCGTAACCAAGATAAAACCCCAGCGGGGTAGCGCAAAGACAAACGAATAAGTAGGCTCCTCGATGCGGTTCGGTATTTTTCCAAATCTGAAAGCTTAAGCGGTCGATCACCAAAGTAATACTGGTACCGATCAACATGGAAAAAACCCAATTTTTCCATAGAGTTGCACCATTGTGTAAACCAAAGGTGATAAATACCGCGACCAGACTATTACTGGCGCTGAGATAGCAGGCTTTTCTGAGGATGTCGCGTTTTCGAGCTGGCTGATAAGCGGGCATGATAGGTTTGTAGAGGCAGATCCAAAAATTGGAATGGATCGCACAATTGCGATCCCAAATCATAGCTTATTTTATCGCAGATATGAAGATACGATTGTGGCAAAGTCGCCATTTTGCCGATGAGCAGTGGGGCGAACCAGGTTCTGGCTGTTTGATGCCTTTGCGTTTTAATGCCACCCTTGATGGTAA
>CAMBDR010000508.1 GCA_945864765.1 Janthinobacterium lividum
GTGCCAAGGCCAAGCGTATTTGGAATCGAGCTAAACTTTCGCTAGTCTATATGAAATCATTCAGTCTGTGCCTGAATTTTCCGAGTAAGTGTTGAAAAAACATTGTTTCTGTTAAATATTAACGACATATTTGTATTTTAATAAAAATATTGGGTAATTTTTTAAGGATTGATTTTGTGCGGAAATCTTAAAGATTTGCCGATCAAATTGGATTACAATCTCGGGATGACATCCGACCCCCACTCCGACCACCCGCGCCGCGCATGGCTATTTGGCATTGCCTTGGCTTTAATTGGTGCAATCCTGTTTTCCACCAAGGCCATTGTCGCCAAATTATTGTATCGTTATGATCTCGATGCGGTCACGGTGGTTGGTTTGCGCATGATGTTTGCCGGCCCTTTTTTTGTCGTAATGGCATTGTGGCAAATGCAACGTGGCGAGGGCTTGTCCAAGGCTGACCGTTGGCGTATGGTGGGGTTGGGTTTGGTGGGGTATTATTTGTCAAGCATTTTGGATTTTTTAGGCTTGCAATTCATTACCGCAGGTTTGGAGCGCCTGATTCTGTTTTTGACGCCGTCCTTCGTGCTCTTGATTTCAGCCAAAATTTTGCATAAACACATCACTTTGCGGGATTGGTCGGCTTTGTTGATGTCGTATTGCGGCATCGTGCTGGTGTTTTTGCATGATTTGAAATTTGGCGGCAGCAATGTGGCGCTGGGGGCGATTCTGGTGCTCGGTTCTGCCATGACGTATTCGGTGTATTTGATTGGTTCGGGTGAATTGGTGAACCGGATTGGTTCACTGCGCTTGGTGTCGTATGCCATGTGTGTTTCCTGCGCCGCCTGCATCGCCCAGTTTTTTGCGCTGCGTCCGGCCAGTGTCTTGATTCAACCTTGGCCCGTGTATGCCTTGTCGCTGTTTAACGGTGTGTTTTCCACCTTGTTTCCGGTGGTGCTGACCATGGTGGCGGTCAAACGCATTGGCGCGGCCAGTACCTCGCAAGCGGGCATGATAGGCCCGGTTTCAACCTTGTTTTTGGGTGCCTGGCTGTTGGATGAGCCGATTACCGCATGGCAGTTGGCAGGCACCGCCCTGGTGTTGTGCGGTATTTATATGTTGACGCAAAAAAAGGTGGCGGCTTGATTCAGTGCTTGCGCTTGTGCTTGATTGAGCGGTGCTTTGATATCAATGCTTGACATCGCTGGCAGTAATCATCGCTTCCATCGGCGTATCGTTGGCAAACAATTGGGCGCAATCCACCCGGTCGAATTGATAATGCAAGCCGCAAAAATCACAATCAATACCCAGCATTTCCATTTCATTCAAGGCGTCGTCAATTTCAGCCTGGCCTAACATTTTCAACATATTGCCGACTTTCTCGCGTGAGCAAGAGCAGGCAAAGCAGGGGTGTTTGGGGTCGAATACGCGTAAAGTTTCTTCCCAGAACAGGCGGTGCATTAATTCGGCAATGTCGGTTTCCAATAATTCGGGCCGATGCAAGGTATTGGCCAGCATCACCGCCCGTTGCCAGGTATCGAGTTCGGTTTCTTGCGTACCGCTGCCGCCATCACGCGGTAATTTTTGCAGTAATAAACCGCGCGCTACACTGCCATTGGCGGCCAGGCACAGCTTGGTATCGAGTTGTTCCGAGCGCAGCATATAGTTTTCCAATACGCTGGCGATATCCTCTCCATCCAGCGGCACCACGCCCTGATAAGTGGTTTGGCCGGGTAGTTTATTATTCGGGTCGAGCGTGATGATGAAACGCCCCTTGCCATGTTGGTTGACCAGGCTTTGCAGGCTGGCATCATCGGCAATCTCGACCTCGGGGGCCAATTTGGCGGTGGCGCGCATTTGCAATTGATTATTGCATTCCACCACCAATAAGCGCACCGGGCCATCGCCATGTAGTTGTAAGATCATGGTGCCGTTAAATTTTAAATTCGCAGTCAGCAAGGCCGCTGCCGCCAATAATTCACCCAGCATGGCCTGTACCGCTTGGGGATAGCTGCGGCGCGCACAAATTTGTTGCCAGGTATTGCTTAATTCGACCAGTTCACCACGAACGGCGGCGCTTTCAAACATAAACTTACTTAAAGTGTCGATATTCATGGTGTTCTCGTTCAATTAAAATACGGTGAGGGTAGATCGGCTCGTGAAAGGTCAGGCAAGGGGCAGTGAAGCTTGATGAAGGCTATCTTACCCGATGCGTTGCATATTATGCTTAAATTCTTGTCCACGCAGGACATAGCTTTCTGCGCCAGCGCGCAGCATGGCAATTTCATGTTCCGATAAAGTGCGCACGGCCTTGGCGGGGCTGCCGATGATCAGGCTATTGTCGGGAAATTGCTTGCCTTCGGTGACCAACGCCCCTGCGCCGACCAGGCAGTTTTTGCCAATCACCGCATTGTTTAACACCACGGCGGCAATCCCGATCAACGCGCCATCGCCGATAGTGCAACCGTGCAACATGGCTTGATGGCCAACCGTCACATATTCGCCCACGGTGAGCGGGCAACCCATATCGGTATGCAAGATGCTGTTTTCTTGCACATTGCTATTGGCTCCGATGGTGATGCGCTCATTGTCGCCGCGCAGGGTGCAGCCAAACCAGATCGAGGCATTGGCGGCAAGCGTGACTTTGCCGATCACATGCGCGTTCTCGGCAATATAGGCGCTGGGGTCGATCTCGGGGCTGTGCTGGCCCAATTGGTAGATGCTCATAGGGGTTCCTGGCAAGTAAAGGGTGTATTTTACCGCTGTCCGGGTGAATTTGCCTGATTTCACGCTGTGACAGGTTTGGCGTGCCAGGTTTGACGTAATTCGGCAGACTGCCAATTTGCTGCCTGACGTGGTAGACTAGGCCGCTTTTTTGATTTACCCCGAATTGTCGTAATTTACTTTGATGGACTGGCCAGGCTGGCATGTATACCGCTTTTTTCAACTTAAAACAAGCACCGTTTTCGATTGCGCCCGATCCGCAATACCTGTTCATGAGTGGACGGCATCGCGAAGCTTTGGCGCATTTGCTCTATGGGGTGGGCAGTGGCGGCGGTTTTGTTTTGTTGACCGGGGAAATCGGCGCGGGTAAAACCACGGTGTGCCGCTGTTTTCTGGAACAAATTCCCGAGCGCTGCAAAGTGGCGTATATTTTCAACCCCAAAATGTCGGTGGAAGAATTATTGCATTCGATTTGCGGTGAGTTTGGTATCAGCGCAGCGGGGGCGCAAACGATTAAAGATTATGTCGATGCCTTGAATGGTTTTTTGCTGGAAACCCATGCCAGAGGGCAAAACAATGTCTTGATCATTGATGAAGCGCAAAATTTGGCTCCCGAGGTATTGGAGCAATTGCGCCTGCTCACCAATTTGGAAACCAGCGAGCGCAAGTTATTGCAAATCATCCTGATCGGTCAACCCGAATTGCGCACCATGTTAGGTCGCCCGGAGTTGGAGCAATTGGCGCAGCGCGTAATTGCGCGTTACCACCTTGGCCCCTTGTCGGTGCGGGAAACCGGGCGCTATGTGATTCATCGTTTGCGGGTGGCGGGGATGTTGGGGCAAATTCCCTTTCCGGCGCGCCTGATGCCTTTGATTCAAAAATTGACCGGAGGCGTGCCCCGGCGCATTAATTTGCTGTGTGATCGCGCTATGCTGGGTGCGTATGCGCTGGGGCGGGCGAGGGTGGATCGCGCGGTGGTGCTACAGGCAGCGCGCGAGGTGTTTGATGTTGATGGGGCGAAAACCAGGGCTAAACGCATCAGGCTGGTGGCGCTGGTAGCCTTGGTCAGCTTGATTGCGCTGGTCGGTGCCGGGTTGGCTTGGCGCGGGTATCGGGTAGCGCCGCTGCCCGCCGCAGCGTCGGCTGCCGCAGCGTCGGCTGCCGCAGCGTCGGCCAAGCCCACCCAGCCCACCCAACCCAAGCCCGGCCTGCCAACCAATCTCGCCACGCCGATTGCGGTGAGCGTCAATCACCCGCCCATGGCAGATTTGGCGCAGTTATGGGGTAAAACCCTGAGCGGGGTGGACCCTTGTCCGCAGGCAGCCAAAAAAAACCTGCGCTGCTTTAATAGTAATGGCGGCTGGGAAGAATTGCGTGAGTTGAACCGCCCCGCCTTATTGGCCCTGCATGATGACAAACGTGGCGCATATTGGGGCTTGTTGCTCGCTTTGAATGAAACCCAGGCCAGATTGCGCATCGACGGGCATGATCAAGTCTTGGCATTAAAGGATTTGAAGCCGCATTTCGACGGTGAATTTACCACCTTGTGGGCGGCACCGCGCCGTTTTCGTGATGAATTGTTGGATGGCGA
>CAMBDR010000509.1 GCA_945864765.1 Janthinobacterium lividum
TGCTACCGTTTTCCATATTCGCCCCAAGTCGGTTAGTTTTGAGCAAGAGTATGACACAAATCAGGTAGTGTTAGAAACGGGATCAATAATTCGCAAAAAACTACTGGGTCACGTGCGTTTTTACCACATGCAAGCCGTATTCAACACCACCTTCGCTGTCAAATCGATCTTTAATCAAATCAAAATATTGACTGTCGCCATGCTCGAAGTGCCGAAACACAGCGTATGCAACCAAATCGGCAAGCTGTATCAAGCGTGTCGCCCTTGAATCGAGAAAGACTGGGACTTCGGCATAATTGTGGGTTTTACCCCAGCTATGGCCACTGTATTTGAATTCTCTCGCCAGTGTCTGCAAACGCTTTTCAGTGCTTGATTCATCGAACAACATTAGCCCCCGATGGGTATCGCTATGTTTGATATGCCGCCGTTTCAAAAATAAGTCAAAGCGAGAAACAAGCTGTTCAAAACAATATTCCACGGCATCTTTACCATTAATAGGGAACGCTGCTTTCTCAATCACACATGCAAACAAACGCGCACTGGTACTACGTTCTTTTGTTATGCCCGCTTCGAGCGCATCTTTGATCAATTGCACCCTTTCTGCCTGCGTAAATTGCCGCCAGATTCCTTTGCCGCTACGCATTGGTGAGCCATGCAGCTCAACTTCCTGTGGTTGGTTAGGATTGACTTTTTCCGCAATGGCATTCAAGCTTTGCTCAATCCAATGGGTTTGGCGCTCAAAAACAGCAACCCCGGCAAGAATGAAGTAATTTTGGCTGGTGTCGCTAACAGAACCAGATTCATCAACGTACAGTAGATACATGACTTGTCCTCCCCACCAATAGAAACGGGCTGCTAAAAAGCAGCCCGTAGAGATTAAGGTGAGCCAGGTGACACAAACGTTCAACACACTGCAAAGGGCAGCGCTCCCGACCCATTGCCGCATAATACATGATGTCGATGAAAAATTCAAGTGTGGTCGGATTTACGACTTATATACGATTTTTTATTCACCCCAGGCCTTGCTATCCACCACCCACAAAGCAATTATTCCCCAAATACTGATGCATATTTAAAACATATGAGCAATCCTTCTGGAAAATTTGTGCGTCGCCGCATCGGAATTCCCAAATTTCACGCCAAATTTCTTTAGAATGCTAATGCGCACTTCCACCGACCGCACTTCCACCGATATTTCATATAAGTAAGAATTTACGCATGGCAAGCAAAAAATCCCCCAGCGAATATAGTGAATCATCCATCCGGGTCCTCAAGGGCCTGGAGCCCGTCCGGCAACGCCCCGGCATGTACACCCGCACCGAAAACCCTTTGCATATCATTCAGGAAGTGATCGACAATGCTTCCGATGAAGCCTTGGGTGGCTATTGTAAGCATATTATTGTCACCCAGCATAACGATGGCTCGGTCAGTGTTGAAGATGACGGGCGCGGCATTCCGGTTGGCTTGCACCCGGAAGAAGGCGTGCCCACCGTCGAAATCGTGTTCACCCGCCTGCACGCGGGCGGCAAGTTTGATAAAGGCTCGGGCGGCGCGTATGCGTTTTCCGGCGGCTTGCATGGCGTGGGCGTCTCGGTTACCAACGCGCTGTCTTCACGGCTGGATATTACCGTCTGGCGCAAGGACGACCACGGCAATGGCGTCCACACACTAAGCTTTGCCAACGGCGATGTGATCGAACCCTTAAGCTCGCGCCCCGCCGCGCGCGAAGGCAAAAAATCCGGCACCCGCGTCACCGCCTGGCCCAACCCCAAGTATTTTGATAGCCCCAATATTTCATCGACCGAACTGCAACGCCTGCTACGCTCCAAAGCGGTGTTGCTGCCCGGCGTCAAAGTCACCTGGACCAATGAAAAAACCAGCGAAAGCCTGACCTGGCAATATGACCAGGGCTTGCGCGGCTATTTGCTCGAAGCGCTGGCCCATAACGACCACGCCGAAGCCATTATTCCGCTGTTTGAAGGCGAGCAATTCGCCGCTGGCGATGCCGATGGTTTTGCCGAAGGCGAAGGCGCAGCCTGGGTGGTGGCGTGGACTGAAAACGGCGCACCGGTGCGCGAATCGTATGTCAACCTGATCCCAACCCCCAATGGCGGCACCCATGAATCCGGCCTGCGTGAAGGCTTGTATGGCGCAGTAAAAAGCTTTGTCGAATTGCATTCCCTGCTACCCAAAGGCGTCAAGCTATTGCCGGACGATGTATTTGCCCGCGTTTCCTTCGTGCTCTCGGCCAAGGTGCTGGACCCGCAGTTTCAAGGCCAAATCAAAGAACGCCTCAATTCGCGCGATGCGGTGCGGATGGTCGCTACCTACAGCAAACCGGCGCTGGAACTCTGGCTCAATCACCATGTAGAATACGGCAAAAAACTGGCCGATTTGGTCATCAAGCAAGCCCAGGCACGTTTGCGCAGCTTGCAAAAAGTCGAAAAGAAAAAATCCTCCGGCGTGGCCGTGCTACCGGGTAAGCTCACCGATTGCGAATCGAGCGATATCCGGCGCAATGAAATCTTCCTGGTCGAAGGGGATTCGGCAGGCGGCTCGGCCAAAATGGGGCGCGATAAAGAATTTCAGGCCATTTTACCGCTGCGCGGCAAGGTTTTAAATTCCTGGGAAACCGAGCGCGACCGCTTGTTTGCCAATAATGAAATCCACGATATCGCCGTGGCCATCGGGGTAGACCCGCATCAGGCTGGCGACTCGCCCGATTTATCCAACCTGCGCTACGGAAAAATTTGTATTTTGTCCGATGCGGACGTGGACGGCTCGCATATTCAGGTATTATTGTTGACACTGTTTTTCAAACACTTTCCACAGTTGATTGCCACTGGCCATATCCACATCGCGCGCCCTCCCCTGTTTCGGGTGGATGCGCCGGCGCGCGGCAAAAAGCCGATTCAAAAGCTGTATGCGCTGGATGAAGGCGAATTGGCATCCATTGAACTGGTTTTAAAGAAAGAAGGCTTGAAAGATGGCTCATGGGGTATTTCCCGCTTCAAAGGCTTGGGTGAAATGAATGCCGAGCAATTGTGGGAAACCACCATGAACCCGGACACCCGGCGCTTGCTGCCCGTGGCCCTGGGTGATTTGGACAACCGCGATACCGCGCTGTGTTTTAATCGCCTGATGGGCAAAGGCGAAGCGGCAGCGCGCCGCGCGTGGTTGGAAGAACACGGCAATGAAACAGAGGCGGATATTTAATCATGATCATCGGCATCGATCTCGGCACCACCCATAGCCTTAGCGCCTATTGGAAAGACGGCGAGGCGCATATTATCCCCAATTCTTTGGGCGAAGCACTCACGCCTTCGTGTGTGGGTTTCGATGACGATGGCAGCATTTTGGTCGGTAAAGCCGCGCGCGAACGCCTGCAAACCCACCCCGATTTAAGCGCCGCCCTGTTCAAACGCTATATGGGCAGCGAAAAGAAAATCAAACTCGGCAAACAAGAATTCCGCCCGGAAGAATTATCGTCCATGGTGTTGCGCTCACTCAAGGCCGATGCGGAAAGCGTGCTCGGCTGCACCATCGACGAAGCGATTATCACCGTACCCGCCTATTTTAGCGACGCCCAGCGCAAAGCCACGCGCCACGCCGGGCAATTGGCGGGGTTTAAGGTGGAACGGTTGCTCAATGAACCGACCGCCGCCGCGCTGGCCTACGGGATTGCCGATAAAGAGCAAGAAAGCAAGTTTTTGGTGTTTGACCTGGGCGGCGGCACCTTTGACGTGTCGATTCTGGAATTATTTGATGGCGTGATGGAAGTGCGCGCCTCGGCGGGCGATAATTTCCTGGGCGGGGAAGATTTCGTCACACTGTTGGCAAATCAATTTTTGGTCGAAACGGGTTTGGGCAAGTTGCTGGGGCACAGCAAAACCCTGTCACCGCGTGAGCAACAACGCTTGCTGGATGAAGCCGAGCGCGCCAAACGCACCTTAACCGATCAGCCACGCGCGCAAATGCAGTTGCGCGTTGACGAGACGGATTACCAATGGGAAATCGACGAAGAGCAATTTACCCGCCTGGCCGAACCGCTATTGCAGCGCTTGCGCACCCCCGTGGAGCGCGCCTTGCGCGACGCCACCATCCGCGCCTCCGAGCTTGACAGCGTGGTGCTGGCCGGTGGTGCCACGCGCATGCCGATTGTGCGCAAAATGGTGTCGCGCATGTTTAGCCGCTTTCCCAGCATGCACCTGAACCCGGACCATGCGATTGCGCTGGGCGCGGCAATTCAGGCCGGCTTGAAAATGCGTGACAGTGCGCTGGATGAAGTGGTCATGACCGATGTGGCACC
>CAMBDR010000510.1 GCA_945864765.1 Janthinobacterium lividum
ACGCTATTTTCTGATTCGCAAAGATCGGCGCAAAATCATCCAGAAACGCCTGTTCCAAACCCAGCCCCATCGCCAGCCCCGCCTTGGATTCGGCTACGCCACAACCCGCCATACGCCACGCTTCCAGTGCCGCAAGCAAGCCAAACACCACTTTGCGATCACGCCATGCGCCCTGCTTGCCAAACTGTTCGATCACACCCGCCGCCGCGCCGGGTAAGCCGCTCAAATCCAGTTTATCCATATCCTGCAAGGCAATGCTCTGACTGACTTCGCCCGCGATTTGGCTCGGGAAGGCGCTCGCATCAAACGATTGAATCCGGCTGATGGCGCTACGCCCTTCGCGCAAGCCGTCAAACAAAGCGCGACTACCCAAACCAAAGGCAGAAACCGCGCCCACGCCGCTGATCACCACCGCTCTCATGGCGCGTCCTCCACCCGGCAGATTTCTACCAAACCCAGGCCGCCATCGATGCCGCAGCTCAAAATAATGGCGCGCTGGTAGCGCATGCGGCCCGCGCAATCGGGCCAATCCAGCAAATCCAGCGCGGCTGTCCAAGCCAGCGCCGGGCTGGCGGCCAGCGCATCGCCCAAACCGCAACTAATATCAAGAAAGCCGCAAACGGGCGAGTCAGGCAATTGGCACAGCGCCAGCAACTGCGCACGCGCAGGCTCGCCCCATGGCGCGATAACGACGACATCCGATGGCGTGAGCGCCGTGAGCCAGCGTTGCCGGATCTGCGCCGGACGGTCATTCGACGCATCCACCGCATCAGACGCATCCAACCAGGCTTGGGCACTGAAAAATTCGACCCGCCCCAACTGCGCCAAAGCCCGTGCGGATTGCGCCGACAAAGCCAGCAGCGCCGCCCCTTCACCCGGCACCCAGCCCTGGCTGACATAGCCTTCGCGCAGCAATTGGTCATAGCTAACCGGATGCAAGGCCGAATCCGCGCCGCCCGCCAAAGCCCGTTCTGCACTGCCGGACGCCAGCAAATACTGCGCTTCCGCCAGCGCCGCCACCGTGCCCGTGCCGCGCGAATAAAAAGCGCTGTTGGCCCCGCCTATGCCCTGCAAAATGGCACCGTGGCAGAGGGTGAAATTATTCATCAGTTGGAAGGCAAACAGCGGGTTGCAGGCAGCCAAACCGGCACCACCAAAGCGTTGCAGGCAGAATTGGTGCGCGCTGATGCTGGCGGCCAGCATGGCGGTTAATTCCGACATGGCGGCACCCGAGGCACCTACCCCCAAAAACATGGCGATATCGTCAAAGCCATGGGGCGCTGCAGGTTTATGCTCCGGGGACAACCATCCCGCATCCAATAAAGCCTGATGCAAGGCGATGGCGGCCAGACGCGCCGGATAAGCCATCAATTTGCGGGCGCGCGCTTCGACATCCATGCCAGACGGCAAAGGCGGCACTTCCGAAGCCAGCACTTCGCCATGCGATTGCGCCAACTGGCGCGCGGGCGCAAAGCCGGGTTGCTGCTGCAGCAATGCCTGCCCCAAACCGCGCCAGCCGCAACCAAACGCAGACAGTGCCGCCGCGCCGACAATATACACTGGCCCGTTCATGCTGCTCATGTTATACAACGCCGCAAAACCAGGCTGCAATTGGCACCGCCAAAGGCAAACGCATTCACCAGCGCCAACTCGCAGTCTTTGCGCAGGGCGCTGTGCAAAATATGCGGCAAGTCGCAAGCCGGGTCGGGTTGATGCAGATTGGCGGTCGGTGGCATCAGCCCCTCTTGCAGCGCGCCATACGCACACACAAACCCGAGTGCGCCCGCGCCCGCCACCCAATGCCCGAGCGCACCCTTGACCGAGCTGACATGCGCACGCGCCAGGCGTGAGCCAAATACCTGTTGCAAGGCGACCGCTTCCACCGCATCGTTTAAAGGGGTGGAGGTGCCATGCGCCTGAATATAATCCACCGCATCCACCCCGGCATTGCGTAGCGCCGTTTGCATCGCAAGCCGGATGCCCCGCCCTCCCGGTTCCGGCGCGGTTAAATGCCAGGCGTCCAGGCTGCGCCCTTCCCCGGCCATTTCAACATACGAATCGCCCGGCCTGGTTTGCCTTGGTGGCTGGTGCGACAACCACACCATGGCCGCGCCCTCGCCCACCACAAAACCATCGCGCCGCACATCAAACGGGCAGGAATGGCCGCGCTCGCTGAGTGCGCCCAGCCTGCCAAATCCGGCCAACATCAAGGCATCCACATCGGCCCCGACACCGCCAGCCAACGCCACATCACACACACCAAGGCGTATCGCCCGCGCCGCTTCTGCCAAGGCCGCCGCCGAAGAAGAACACGCCAGCGACAGGGTTTGCACCGGGCCGTGTGCGCCATATTCTCGCGCCAACACCGAGCTGACTGCCGCAGGCGAAATGATGGAGGCATCAAATTGAGCCGCCAAGGGGCGCGCATGCAAGCCGAATAGATGATGATTGAAGGGGCCGGCAGCATGGCATGCGGTTGGCGCACTGCTTAGCGCACTGCTTGCCGCACCAGTTGCCGGGTCAGTTGCGGGGTCAGTTATCAAGTCAGCCGATGCCTCATTGGCACCAGCGGCGCGCGTCAAGGCATGCAGGGTGGCAAAGGGGGCGCGCCCCGATTCTGCTCCCAGAAAAATACCGACCCGCGTAGCGTCTGGCCAGGTGGGCGCTGTATTGACTCCACTTGACACATCATGCCCTGCCCCCTCGGCCCATTGAGTATGGGCAAACGCTTCGCGCGCGGCTGCTTGCACCAGAGCCAAACGACGTTCGCCAGTATGGTTAAAATTACGGATCGCTGCGGCCACGGTGCTGGGAAAGCCGCGCACATCAAACCCGCCATCAGCCAAGCCCGGCACGGGCGCAATGGCACTCTGGCCCGCCAGTAACGCGGCGCGCGTGCTGGCCCAGTCTGGCCCCAGCGCGGTAATCGCCCCCACGCCATGTACGAAGACGCGTCGCCCGTTGGCAGATGCGGTGGCCATCATTTCGGCTCGCATTCCACTTCAGACGAACCCGTGAGCCAGATATTGAGCACTTCGCGCCGCCGTTCCAGCAATTTGGGGTGAGTCACACGGGCAAAGGCAAAGGCCAGTTCCGCTTCCGCCACCTTGCGCCCATCCACCTGCACCAGCCCGCGCACCTGGCCACCGTCTTCATGCACCAAAATACCGTGGCAAGTGAGTTCCATTTTGTCCCCCGCGCGCACCTGATGGCGAAATTTGGCCCGATCCACCGTCACCAGCAGCGCGTGCAAGTCATGCCGCCCGCGTTCGCGCATCGAGGCTTCCAGCAACACGCCCCCCAATTGCGCCAGCGCTTCCAGAATCAAAGCCCCGGGCATGACCGGGTGGCCAGGGAAATGATCGGCAAAAATGTCGTCAGAGAGCGACACACATTTCACCCCGGTCGCCAATTCCGGCGGTTTGAGTTGGGTAATTCGATCCAGCAGAATATAACGCATCGTCTAACCTCAAGTTTCGATTATTGCTGCCCACAACACGGGAATTCGGGTTAATATAGCACATACGGCACCCTTGCCAACTTACTTTGCCACCTTGTTTGGCAGAAAGGCAGAAATGGAATGCACCAGTTGTAATACCGAGCCAAGCAGTATGCGCAAAGATAAACCGCATACTTTTTTTATGCATGAAATGGCGGTTTGCCCGTCGTGCAGTCTGGCGCTGGAATCGCGCGTGGTGCTGCGTGATGGCGCGGTGGTACGTTTAATCCATTGCAATCAATGCGGCCCCTCAGAATTACCCGTAGCACCGGACGCCAAAGCCTATGTGGCCAGCTTTATCGCCCGTGCCGATGCACCCGCCGCCGCCAACGGCGAGCGCTACCTCAAAAACACCACCTCCACCTGCCCCACCTGTTTGGCCTTGCTGCCTGCGGATGTGATTATTCGGGACGACAAGGTATTCTTCAAGAAAAACTGCGCCAAATGCGGCCCTTCTGAAGCGCTGGTTTCGGAAGACGCGCAATATTATGTCAATGCCTATTCCTACGCCAGAGCGGGCACCGAGCCGCTGGTGTTTGCCACCCCGGTAGAAAAAGGCTGCCCCACCGATTGCGGCACCTGTAGCGACCATGAGCAACACACCTGTTTGCCGATTATCGAAATCACCGATCACTGCAATCTGGAATGCCCGGTTTGCATCGTCAACAATCAAAATGCCAATCACATCAGCAATGCCGATTTCAGCAAAATGATTGATACGCTGGTGCGCAATGAAGGCCAACTGGAATCGGTAGCGCTCTCCGGTGGCGAACCCACCAGCCACCCGCGTTTGCTGGAATTGATCG
>CAMBDR010000511.1 GCA_945864765.1 Janthinobacterium lividum
CAACAAATCCTCCAGCGTCCCGTCTTTGCCATTTGCGCTCCACACATACTGGGCTTTATTCCCGCATCGAGCTGCCAGTGGATTGGTCGCATCAATTTTCCATGGGCCAGCAAGCCAAGGCTGGTTGCCGAGTGTTGCCCAATTTTTCAAGGTAGCCACACGTACCTTATCCGGCCCTTTAGCATCAGCGTCATTGACAAACAACCAACGTATTTCACCTATCGTGCTATTGGGTATTACACCATCATCACCACGATCAAGGTCATGCCCCGCATTGGCACGAAGAAACTCCAACCCCTCCACAAATTCGCGTGCCAATTGTAGATTTTTATCACCACCAGTACTAAACAACAAAACAACACGAGGACAACTACCATTACCTGCACTATAAAAAACATGGAATGGCAAAAAGAATTTCAATGGGATGCCCAACGTCAAGTCAACCGCCGCATGGCTTTGCATTCGACTCGGGAAATACATATGCAATGGCGCGGGAAATTCGGAAAATTTCCATTTAACTTCGGTAAACTTCAGTTCTTCTTTGAAAATTCTTTTCAATACCGCCAAATCATGTGCCCCTTCGCAGATCACCATGCAGGCCAAAACCTCGGTCAACGCTGCCATTACTTGGCCCTCCGCAAATCAATATTCGCCAAGCTCTTTAATTTTGCGAAAGTTTCACCATCGTAATTCAAAGCCACAATCTTACCCTCCCGCTGTACCAGTGCGTGGTAAGAAAAGTCCTTTGCATCTTTCTGATTTTTTGAGAACGCGTCAATGGCCTCTTTGCTGTGGCTGGTCAAAAATACCTGAACATTGAATTTTTTCGCCAATTCCAAAACCAGCTTGCTAAATTCCGGCAGCAAATCAGCATGCACCGCATTTTCAAACTCATCAATTAAAACCACCCCGTTATTGGCGGCAGCGAAAACCAGCGACATGAAAAAAATCCGTTGCAAACCTTCGCCATAATTCGTCAAATCCATTGCTGATTTAAAAGACTCATCATCCACCAAAAATCGTTGCGATTCATCAACCAGCCGAATGTCTTTCAAAGTAGGTAGTATATTTTCCTTCAAGAACTTGATGATAATTTGATTCAGAACCTTGGAGTCCACGCTGCGAGAATAATAATATGTGTGGTGCTGTGGCTCATTCAGAAAAAACGGGCTGCTTAATACACAAGGGCATAGTAATTTAACCCCTTCTGCCGTCATCTGCCGCTCACCGTCCCGAAACAAATGCGTTACCGACTCTTGCCTGTTTTCTCCGAACGAGGTGGCAATTTCAATGGTCGCCAAAAACCGGGTACGATCTATCGAAGCATCGCCCTCCAGTTTGGTCTGAATACCGACCATACTAGCCTTACCGTCAAAATTCCCGGTGATGGTCGCATCATTTGGCAATTGATCCTTCAGCCAAGCTGGTTGCATTTGCTCAAACGAGAGCTTGGCGCGCCGCCTAACCGTTTCCAATACACCCGCCACATCATTTTGCCGGGTCAATAAATAAATTGCCTCCAATAAGCTGGTTTTGCCGGAGTTATTTCCGCCGGCAATCAAATTAATCCGCGCCAGCTTTTGCAGTGACAAACCGTGCAGCTTGCGCCATGCAACAATATCAATGGCAGAGAAATGGGCGGCAATTTGGTCATGATAAACTTGGCTTTGCTCCACCCCGGCCAAAACACTACCCCGAGTACGGCCCACAATCGCCTGCAAATGATTGGTCGCCTGCTCCAAATTGGGCAGGTACTTCTTTTCGAGACTAAATTCTTTCAACACGGCGATATCTGCCGCCAAGGAATTCATCGCATCATCTTTACGATGCTGAAATACGACATTGCTTTTGCGGTAAGCACCGTTTAAATCCCTACTTTTTTCCAAATAATCCAGCGCACGCTGATCTTTAATAATATCATTCAAAACACGAATATCATCCCGCCGAGTTAAAGCAGGTTCGCGCAGTTCAGCACCACCCAACATTTGCCCCTCCTCGCTGTCATCATCCGCAATTTCGCGTGACAACCAGGAAAAAAACAACATTCTATTCTTTGTGTTCGTTGCCAAATGTTTTTCTTCGTCCCAACCCAGCCATTCTTTCAGATCCTGTGCGCGCACCACCTCCCGGAATATGGGAAACTGTGCTTCCTGAAAATTATCCCCATAATCTGAGTCCCTATATTGCCGCATAAACGCCAACGCGCGCAGGCTGCGCCGTAATTCATGTTTGGTGATGCCAATACTCTTACAAATGACATCCTCTTTTTGTTTATGCTCCCGTGCCAACTTTTCCAGCAGATTAGCCTGATTCCATTCTCCCCATTTTTTGTTGCCACTGATATGCTTCAACGCCATCAGGGTCAAATAGTGAGCCTTATCAGCATCGGTATACAACACGACTGGCACTGCCTGAAATACTTGCGGATCAAGCTTACCCAAGTCAATCGATTTTGCCTCAAATTCAGATTGCAGATACTTCAGCGCGGCAACACGCCGATTGCCTTCCACGACCACATAAGCATTCGTACCCGCCAATGGCTGAACCTGAATTTGATCCACTGGCAACCAACCATTGGTCCTGAAGCTGTCAATCAAATCCTGAATATGTTGATTACGTTCGCCAACCAAAAGGCGAAAAGTACGCTGGACAATCTGCTTGTCCATAATTTTCTCATCCGGGACATTGGCTTGTTCTTTTTCGTGAATCAGGCGATAGTTATTTGGATCAAGAAAAAGATCATCCAGCTTAACCGCTGTAACACTTGAGTTTGTGGCTGCCATATTCATGTCCCTAATCCTTTACCTAAATCCTGTGCTACGCTCCGGCCAACTACTCAAAACATGCCAGCGCAATCGACTTTGCTCCCAAAGGGAACAAATGGCGTAAAAATTTCCAGTACCTATCCGGGAAAGCAAAAAGGGTTACTGACCATAAGACGTAACCCTTTGTTTTTCTCCAAGTAGCGCATTTTAGCAGAAATCCCCTGCTTCAAGCGATCTGTCGCCCGACCCTCTACCGATTCAACCCATCCAGTCTGACAATTCCAGGCGTTGCTGCAAATTCTGCACGTATTGCTGCAACAGAAGCACAAATTCTGCCACCAACGACGAAGCTGGCCGGTGCTGCGGCAAAATCAAACTCACCATAAACGGCAAAGCCACGCTAAAGCGCCGGATCACCACCCCGCGCCCCGCTTCATCCAGCGCCGTTAGCGGATTCACCAGCGCCAAACCCAAACCCTGGCGCACCATGGCGCACACCGACGCCGCGCTGGTGGTTTCCATCACCATGCGCCTGGTGATGCCGCGCGCATCAAATAGCGCATCCAACTGCTGCCGATACGCATCCAACACCGACAGGCTGATAAAATCCTGCCCTGCAAAATCCTCCGGCGTCAACACGGCTTTGTTTTGCAAAACATGGCCCTGCGGCAGCACGCACAACATATCCCCGGCAAACAAAGTTTGACCCACGGTGCCAGCCGGTACTTGCTCGCTCTCGGTCAAGCCCAAATCATGGCGCTGCGCACTCAACCATTCTTCCAGCAAGGGCGATTCTTGCGGTGTGATGCTGATACTGGCCTGCGGGGCTTGGCGCATAAACGCCGCACAGGCACCGGGCAACAAGGTTTGCGCAAACGTGGGCAGGCAAATAATTGATAACTGGCCCTGACCAAACTGGCGCATCGAACTGGCCATGCTGACAATGCGCTCCAAACCCAAATACGAACGCCGTACTTCCTCAAACAAACTCAACGCTTGCGCCGTGGCTTGCAATTTGCCACGCACCCGCTCAAATAATTTGATTTGCAACAAGCTCTCCAGGCGCGCCAACTCGCGGCTGGTGGTGGGCTGCGACGTGTTCAGCAAGGCGGCAGCACGGGTGACGCTGCCCGTCATCATCACCGCCCGAAATACTTCAATATGCCGCAAACTGATATTCATGCCCCACTCCCGGTTTCACTTCGCATTGGCCAACGCATTGGCCATTGCTTAATTTTCACACATCATATCAAATTTGAATAGCCTACGCAAAAATGAATATTTTATTGAATTCCGTATCTCTGGCATGATGGCGTATCTTTTCTTTGGAGTACACCCTGATGAGCTGGACGACGCAAACCGATTTTCTCACCTTGGCCCAACAATTTGGCAGCCCGCTCTGGGTCTACGACGCCGCCACCATCGTGTGCCAGATCGAACGCTTGCGCGCCTTTGACGTGATCCGCTACGCCCAAAAGGCTTGCTCCAACATCCATATTTTGCGCTTGATGCGCGAAAACGGCGTGCATGTGGATGCGGT
>CAMBDR010000512.1 GCA_945864765.1 Janthinobacterium lividum
GGCTGAATTCAAGGCGCGTTATTTGGGGCATATCACCCGGATAACCCCGCAAGTGGCGGCAGGCACTGATCACGATAATGAAGCCACCGCGCGCGAGGGTCGCCGTTTTGGCGTTGGCTGGTTTGTGCCGGAGTTACTAAAGCACAAAAAACTGTGGCAAGAAATTTTACTGGCCTCACTGGTGATCCAGTTAATTGCCCTGGCCACGCCCTTGTTTACCCAAACCATTATTGATAAGGTTGTGGTACACCACACCCAAAGCACCTTGATTGTGATTGCGCTCGGTATGCTGGTATTCATGCTGTTTTCGGCAGGTTTGTCGTGGCTGCGCCAATATTTGGTGCTGCATACGGGTAATCGGGTGGATGCAGTGCTGGGTTCTGCTGTGTTTGAGCGCTTGTTCAAGCTGCCGCCACTGTATTTTCAGCATCGCCCAACCGGGGTGATTGCCGCCCGCCTGCACGGGGTGGAGACAATACGCGAGTTTATCGCCAGTGCCGCCGTGACGCTGGTATTGGATTTGCCGTTCTTATTCATCTTCGTGGCCATCATGTTTTATTACAGCGTTACGCTCACCTTGATCGTGCTGGCCATTTTGGCGCTGATTGTGGTGCTGAGTTTGATGGTGGCACCGCTGTTTCAAAGCCGTTTGCAAGAACAGTTTCAGCATGGCGCACGCAATCAGGCGTATTTAACCGAGCATATTGTGGGCCTGGAGACGGTGAAGTCGCTGCAACTGGAGCCGCAACTTAACAGCACTTATAGCGGCTACCTTGCCAGTTACCTTGCGGCCAGCTTTGCCACCAAACAATTGGCCAATACCTATAATACCGTCGCCAATTTGCTGGAACAAATCATGACGCTGGTGATTTTGGCGGTCGGTGCCTGGACGGTCATGCATAGCCGCGAATTTACCGTCGGCATGTTGGTGGCGTTTCAAATGTTTTCTGGCCGCTTGTCGCAACCGGTATTGCGGCTGGTGGGTTTGTGGCAGCAATTTCAGCAAGCCAGCTTGTCGATTGCGCGGCTGGGTGATTTAATGAATGCGCCAGTTGAACCGTATTCGCTCATCCCCGCCCGTGAAGGTACGCGTGCTGGCCAAGTGCAAATTGAAGGCGTGGCGTTTCGCTATGCCGAGCATTTGCCGCTGGTGTATGAAAACTTGTCGCTGGCCATTTTGCCGGGGCAAACCATTGCCATTATGGGGCCGTCCGGTTGCGGCAAAAGCACGCTGGCCAAATTGTTGCAGGGTTTTTACCAGCCCAGCAGCGGGCGTATTTTGGTTGATGGGGTGGATATTCGTTATTTGTCGGCCAATGAGTTGCGTAGCCATTTTGGCGTGGTACCGCAGGAAACCACGCTCTTTTCCGGCACCATCTACCATAATTTGCAATTGGCCAGCCCACACGCCACGTTTGAACAAATCGTGGCGGCCTGCAAAATGGCAGAAATCCACAGCACTATTGAGGCTTTGCCACAAGGCTACCAAACAGAAATTGGCGAGCGCGGCGCTGGCCTTTCCGGCGGGCAAAAGCAGCGCGTTGCGATTGCGCGTGCCTTGCTCAAGCGGCCCAGTATTTTGGTGTTTGACGAAGCCACCAGCGCGCTTGATGGCCCCACTGCCGAGCATTTCGCTCACACCATTAATGCCTTGAAGGGCAAGGTGACGATGTTATTTATTACCCATGGCTTGCCCAAGGGTTTGAAGGTGGATGCGGTGTTTCGTTTGGGTGAAAAAGGTGCGCAGTTGTTGGCACCCGCGCCTGCGAATGTGAGCCAAATCAATCCTCATCAACATCCTGTACGACCCACCACTTCAACGGAAGCGCCAGAATGAGTACAAATCAAGCCCCGAGCCAGGCAACCACGCAATCCACCACGAGCACCCAGGTAATCCCCTTGCGCCCACCCGCACGCTGGCATGATCCGCTGAACCTGATCCAAACCACGGCTCCCGAGCAAAGCGGGCGCATTGTGTTGTGGGTGGTGTCGCTGTTGGTGTTGACCCTGATTGGCTGGGCCGCTTTTGGCCAGCTTGAAATCATCATCAGTAGCGAAGGCAAATTGGTGCCGCAAACCCTGGTAAAAATCGTGCAACCTGCCGATGCGGGTGTGGTGAAAGAATTGCTGGTGCGCGAGGGCGAAAGCGTGCGTGCGGGCCAGGTGTTGGCGCGGCTGGACCCCACCGTTGCGCGCGCCGAGCAGGCGGGTGTGGCGAGTGATTTGGCGGGCCAGCAAATGCAGGTGCGACGGATTGAGGCCGAGTTGGCCAATGCGCCAATGTACCCAAAAACTGGCGACCAGCCACAACTGTACGCACAAGTGCATGGCCAATATTTGGCGCATAAACAAGCGTATCAGGACGGTTTGAGCAGTGCCAATTCCATGTTGCAAAAAGCCTTGCACGAGCGCAAAAGCGCGGCGGAAGTGTTAAGCAAGCTGGAGCAAACCCTGCCCGCCTATAAAAAAGCGGCGGAGGCCTATGGCAAGCTGGAAAAGGAAGGCTATGTCAGTGGTTTGGGTAGTGGCGACAAGCAACGTGAAGCGTTGGAAAAATTAAAAGACCGCGATGCCCAATTGGCCAGCGTGGCCGCGTTGGATGCGGCCATCGCCGCCGAAAAAACCCGCATCAGCCAACTGCAAAGTGGCTATAAAAGTGATCTGGAACGTGAGCTGGCCGAGTTGCGCGGGCGCATTGCGCAATTGCAACCGAATCTGGACAAATCCAACTACCGTGCAGGTTTGCTGGAACTGAAAGCACCGCAAGACGGCACCATTAAAGACTTGGCCACCACCAGCGTGGGCGCGGTGGTGCAACCGGGCACGGTGGTGCTGACCCTGGTGCCGAAAAACGAGCTATTGTTTGCCGATGTGGCGATTAAAAATGAAGATGTCGGCTTTGTGCGGCTGGGGCAAAAAGTGCAAGTAAAGCTGGCGGCTTACCCGTTTCAGCAGTATGGTATGTTGCGTGGCAAGGTGATACATATTAGTGCGGATGCCAGCGAGGCGGCTAAATCCGCTGGCAGCGGCAATGCGGGTGATGTGCTGGCACAGGCGAGCTACAAGGCGCGCGTGCAGTTGGATCAGCAAAGCCTGGTTGACCCGCAGAACAACAAGCTGGCGCTTCAGCCGGGTATGCAGGTGGTGGGGGAGATTATTCAGGGTAAGCAAACGGTGTTGCAATATTTGTTGTCGCCGGTGCGTAAGGCGGTGGCGGAGGCGGGGCATGAGCGGTAGGGTTTGAAAGGTGAATGTGAAAAGGGTGTTGCAAATTAATTGGAGTCGCAATGAAAGCATCGATCAGTTTTTTTAAATCATTGGCCTTGGTGCTGGCTTTGTCCACATCCTTTGGTCTGGCCGCAAAAGAGCTAGCAGTGGATAGCCGATATAAATTGGATGTGCCACTGACACGGAAAAATTCCTTTTATCAGGATTTTGGCTATGGCGTGATTTTGCGCTTGCCGAGAATACTTTCCAGCCGTGACGATGAAGACATAATAGGCAGAACAGTATCAGCGCAAGCACTTACAATGACTTTCATCTTCCCTGATATGGTGTTGGGGGGGACACCTAGTCAAATGGATACAATCTTTGAGAAGCAAAGCGGAAATTATAAATCCAGAAAAGGTAGATTCCCGGTGCGGATTCCCTTTATGTTTTATTCGCCAGGTGATGTTGGTTTAGAACGGAATAGAAGGCTAATTGCATCACGACCACCTCGTATCGACTTAAATAATTTTGGTAAAGAAACGGGATTAAATCCCATGGTTCGGATTCCAACACCTGTTACAGGCCTTGAAGCAAAAGTCGATTCAGAGTGGTTGAAGAGTCATCCAGAACATGCGATTAGTGATCCAAAAAGAGGCGCGCGCTATGTAGCCAAGAAAGATTCGCCATATGAGTTATATATGGATTGTGATTCATTTGAAGGCGTGCAATGTCGTGCTTATGTGTATAGTAAAAAGCATAAATTTCAATACAATATGTTTTTTCCCCCGGAAGCAGTAATGCACACCGATGAAATAATTAGCGCCATTGATAAATTACTTGATCAGTGGCGTTTGAATAAATAAAACTCTGAAATACAACTTGAGATAATTAAAGGCAAAAACATGCCGAATACCAGTAAACCGCCAAATCAGCTTGATCTTACAGATGATCAACAGCTTGTTTTAAAAAATCTACTTATTGCAAATGATTTGTGGGACGTCAACACACGATCAGTTGTTAAGACACTGGTTAAATTTGGTGATAATCCACCAAAGGGATTATTTCAACCAATTTATGATTATATTTACTCAATT
>CAMBDR010000513.1 GCA_945864765.1 Janthinobacterium lividum
CATGGCGAGCGTAGATAATGAAAAATATAAAACGACCCGCGCAGACGCAAAAAAGGCCGGAAGCGCCGGCCTTTTTCCTGGTCACGCCAACGATTAGTTAATGCAACTCGCCGGACGCGTCACCAGCGTATTGGGCAAGAAGTTGGCAACCGCATCCAATTCAAAACAATGCAAGCTGGTATCGCCTGTCAGGTTCAAGGTTTTGAGCGTGGTCATGGTAAATACCTCTCCCACATACGGCAAGGCATTGTTGGACAAATCCAGATTCTCCAGATTCACCAAACTACGCACACCATAAATACTGTGCAAGCCATTACCCGCCACATTCAAACGGGTGATGCCGGGGAAATTGTTCAGGAAATTCAAGCCGTCAATATCTTGCAATTGGGTATTGCCAATATCCAGCTCCACCAACTTCAATGGCTGCCAACCGTTACCCATAAAGCCGCCGATATTGGCCAGGCTACCCAAATTGATGCCGTTCAAACCAATCCGCGTCAAACCAGGGTTTTGCCCCAACACGGGTGCCACAGACCAGGCTTGCAAATTGCTGTTGCCCGACAAATTGATGCTGTTCAAGCCACGCAAGGCAAACAAGGGCTGAGTATCAGACAGATTATTGCCCGACACATCCACGTCCACCAATTGGTTCAGCATTTCAAAGCCTTGCAAATCAGTCAAACCATTATTGGCCAGATTAAGCCGACGCAGATTGGTGTGCTGCATAATCCAGGCGCTGCGAGTATTGCCAAAACCGTTCAAGCGGGTATTGCCCAAATCCAGCTCTTCCAGGTTGTACGGCGTGCCTGTCATCGGGTTGAACATGGGTCCCAGTGCCGAGATATCATTCAACGCCATGCCATTCAAACCAAGACTGGTCAAACCCCAGGACTGATCGATCAAAGGCCGCACTTGCCCTATCGTCAAAGCCACATTGCCCGACAGATTCAGACGAGTCAAATTACGTGCTGCCATCAGCGGGTAGACATCCAACAAAGCATTGCCAGACAAATCCACCTCACGCAGGCTGTCCACATTGCCCAGACCGACCAAATTGTTCAAGCTATTGCCCGCCAGATTAAGGTGCTGCAAGTTACCAAACTGCGCCAGGAAACTGACGTTTTTTTGACCGTATTGATCCAGCAAACCGGTATTGCCCAAATCCAGTTCAGTCAAATTCAAAGGCTGACCAGTACGGGAATTGATCAAGCCAGCCAAATTACTGATCGAACCAATATTGATGCCATTCAGGCGCAGGCTGGTCAGGCCGGGATTTTGATTGATCAAATACCCCAGTTCCTGCGCATACATGACCGGATTGCCAGACACATTCAGCCGCGTCAATTTGGTTTGCATCGGAAATGGCAGGAATTGCAGTTTGTTGCCGGACAAATCCAGATCGGTCAAATTTTGCAGTTCCCTGAGTTCAGAATAAATGTCCACCACGCCATTGCCAGCCAAATTAAGCTTTTGCAAGTTCGGGAATTGGCGCAAGAGATCAAAACCGCGCCCGCCGCTGCTGCGTTGCACGCCGGTATTGCCCAAATCAAGTTCGGTCAGGTTATATGGCGGCCAGGCATAAGCCAAGGAACCCAATTCGTTCATTGAGTTGATCGCGATGCCATTCAAGCCGATGCTGGTCAAATTGGGGTTACCCGCGATGACACCGCTCACTTCAGCAATCCGCAGGCTGCGGTTGCCAGAAAGGTTTAAGCGCGTCAGATTATGCATGCCGATCAAGGGGGTCACATCGGGCAATTGGTTGCCGGACACATCGAGCTCGCTCAGATTGGGCAGTGCCTGAACGCCATCAATCAAGCTAATGCCACGATTGGCGCAAGTGAGCGCCCAACTAAAAGGTGCCGCAATTCACCAGCCAGCCATCCTCCACCCGCGCCGCGCCGGCGCGCACCAGTTGCGCCACCGTGGCATCGGCCAATTGCTGTGGCGTTTGCTGAAAAAAGCGCTGATTGGCCCGGTTAACGACCCACAAATCAGTCATCATCTGCGGCAAACTCGCCAGTGCGATGCGTTGATGTTCGAGCAACAAAAACTTCAGCAAGACCTTGATTGCATACTGGGCGTGGCGCAGTGGTTCGGCCTCAAAAAAATCCAGTCTGGCCCATGCGCGCTCCAGCGCGGCAGCAAACCCGGCAAACATCGGGCCATGGCCGGGAATAACCAGGCGCACGTCCAATTTAGCCATCCAGTCGATGCTGGCACGCGCCTCGGCAAAGCCGGACTGGTCATCCAGTTCAGGAAAAATCACACCAAAGCCATGCTCCCACAAGGCATCGGCCGAAATCAGAATCTTTTCTTCGGCACAATAAAACACCAGGCTATGCGGATCATGCCCCGGTGCCGCCAGGGCTTGCCATTCGAGCTCACCCAGAGTGAGATAATCACCAGGGTGCAAGGTATCGGTAAACGAGAATTGCGGGCATTGCTGCCCGGTGGCGCGAAAACTTAAGGCATCCTGATTCCAGTGAAAAACGGCATCGCGCTCGGCAAAAGGAATGGTGGTACGGCAGGCGTAATGCGCTTGCAAGCTGGCATTGCCGCCGCAATGATCGGAATGCAAATGGGTATTGAGTACCCGATCCAAAGCGCGGCCCTGTAGCACCTGCTGCACCAGCGCCAGCGTTTGCGGCGCGTGGGTAACGTAACCGGTGTCGAGCACAGCGGTTTCGTGCTGGCCACAAAAAACAATGTTGTTGGATGATAACCAGCCACGTTCCAACACGTGCATGGTGGCGGGTAGCTGATTCATCGGGTTCTGGGCAATATAGGCACCTATGATTTGGGTGCGGCTTTGCCATCGGCTGGCGGTTTTGCCTCGATTCTGGGTGCAGCAGGAACCTGACAATGGTTGCTATAGCCCACGCCCTTCAAATAAGCACGCCGCACCACCCCGGCACCAATGGCCGATGCAACTTTTTCAGAATAGCGCTCGGCCCCGGTAAGTTTGCGTATCCAACCACGAAACGGCACAATCCCTTCGGTGGTGCTGCGCAAGGCTGAAATGCCGGCGTTTTCGATGGCACTGGCACCTTTTTCAGTCAAACTGTGCTCGTGCCCGGGTGCGTCAACATCTGGCCCCAAAGCGGCGTCCAGTGCCAGCACAGCGGCGGCAATATTGGCACAGCTTGTGTCGGTCAAGGGGGCATACGGGCCATTTTGGGCTATTTGCAATACCACAGGAATGGGAGTTTGAACCAAATTAAAGTCGCTCAGCGGTGCGGTGATGGCACCGCCAATTTTTTGCGAGCGCACGTCATTGGTAGCAGCAGTTTCTTCCGTGGACGCGGTGCGGGCGGGGTCAGGTGTGCTGGCGCAGGCGGCCAACAACAGCAAAGGGGCAAAAATCAGGATCGATTTCATAGGATGTGGGTGCTACCAATCAGTGGGCCAGCATGCAGTGTAGTCGATCCGGGCATGGATTGCAAATGTTGCAAATCGGCGCGAATGCAGGAAAACACCTCTGTCTCAGGTTCAATTTTCACTTTGCGACAGATGAATCACCCAACAAAGCGCCAGGCACGCGGCATTCAAACTCAAGGGGTTAAACGCTTCGTTTAAGCTGATAGCCATCCCACAGCAAACAGGCCAGCAACAGGCACAGTCCCGCTCCATTCATACTGCCAACCACCCATTTAAATAGCACTGGCTCCAGTCGGCCATGCATAAAACCCACTGGCAAGGCCCACCAGCCCCCCATGGCCGCGCCAAGCGCCATGACGCCGACCAGGATGATGCGGCTACGATGACTGATAGACCCCACTTGCTCCACCGCCAAAGGTTTGACATGGCGCATGCCATACCAACCCGCCAAGGCCAATATGCTCAAACCGATAACAGTACTGGCGTGCTGCAAAATGGTGAATACACGCACGCCCTGCCCCATCGGCAGGCTCACCCACCAACGCAAAAATTCGACATTGCGCACCACAATCGTATTCCAATGAGTGAATGAATCCCAAACAATATGGGTCAGCGCACCCAGTGCCAAAGAAAGCCCCAGCACACCTGCCGATTGCCAGTTAACACCCCGCATGCGCTTATTGCTCACCAACAAGGCTGCCAGGCGCGTGCCCATGGCCGGCGGTAAAAATGCCAAACCAGGTCGCTTTAAAAAGAAATGCAACAGCAACCACAGCAAAAAACCACTCGGCAAACAAAACCAGAAAATGCCCAACAAACTATGGCTTTGCGCGCCCGTCACCGGCAGCGGCACAAAGTACACAAAATCCGGTGCCATACTGCCAATGGCCAAGGCCGTCACCGAGGTATACGGCGCGGCCCA
>CAMBDR010000514.1 GCA_945864765.1 Janthinobacterium lividum
CCAATAGTCACGCGTTGTTTGATCAAGCAATTCATGCGGACAACACAGTACAAAGCGTTTGGGCGCGGGTAAATTTACCCGACCCAACCATTCCGTTTCAAACAGATCAAGGATTTTTTTCAGCTCCGCCACTGTCGGCGTGGCTTTCAGATTTTTGCATTGATAAACAACGGTATCATCGCCTTCGCTGGCCACCAAATCAATGCCATATTGCTTTTTCCCGGAAGTGCCAAAAAAGTTGGGACGACTGTTGCGCTCTTTAAGCAGCAATTCAAAACACAAACGCTCAAACCCCGGCCCGCCCAATTGATGCCAAGGTAGTACCTGGCCAGATGCGCCCACTGCGGCCAAAGGCGAAAACGGCGCGTGACAGTGCGCCACTGCCGTATTCGGGAGTATGCTTAACGACGGGCGAGGCGCGAATGGATCGATCATGGCGGGCGGCTAATTTACTTACTTAAAGGTATCATACACGAGAAAGTGCAGGTCGTTGCCGACTGAGCGGGTAAAAATTAATATAAATTGTTATAAAATATAATAAATTTTCCGTCACACCTCATCCCACATCCTGTATAATAACCCAGTCGCGAGACATTAAACAGCGCGGGTTACTGGTGATTGAAGCACAAGCAACCCGCTAACCACAACCAAGTAACTTTACAGGAGTTGATCATGGCTAAGCCGAATGATACACGGATTGCGCACGCATCCAACAAACCAAACTGCAGCACTTACCACACTACCCAGCTTCCCCCAACATT
The DNA here is from genome assembly GCA_945864765.1 of Janthinobacterium lividum. Classification (GTDB taxonomy): domain Bacteria; phylum Pseudomonadota; class Gammaproteobacteria; order Burkholderiales; family Burkholderiaceae_D; genus CAMBDR01. Next base: position 762 of record CAMBDR010000514.1, read on the forward strand.
CATCGCACGACTTCAAACCTTGCTGGCCAGCCAAGCCAGCGCCGCGCCCACGCCGGTGCCGCCCAAGTCTCGTCGCCCCGCGCGCATCAAGCCCCGGCGGCGGGTGACGGTGCGCGCCAGCCCGGCGCATGCAAGCGTGCCCGCCGTCCCGCAGATACGCCTGTGTGGGCGCTGGCTGGAGGTGGCCGGGTTTGGCGTAGACACCCGTGTGCGCGTACATGTGGCGCATGAGATTGTGATTTTGATACCGGAGGATGCGAACTAAACTTGGCCTTCGGGCAACCACCCCGCCCTTCGGGCACCCCCACGGAGGGGAATTGCGCACGCCACGTGTGGCGGGGTTATTCCCCGCCAGTGTGACCGGGTTTAATTGGCACGCCCGACCTGCACCGCAGCACCCGCCAAAAACGGATTAACCCACTTCACCCCAATCCTGGAAAAATCGCGGCTGTTGCGGGTGATGATGGTTAAATCATGAATCAAGGCAATCGCGGCGATTTGTTTGTCGATGGAATTTTGGCTGTTGCCCGCCATTAAACTGCCCCACATTTGCGCGCAATCGGTATCAAAGTTCAGGATGCGGTCGTTATAATGCTCCTTGATCGCATACAACCAATTTTCCAGCATTTGCGCCTGCTGTTGGTCATTGCGGGCGCGCAATTGCTGAATGCCGCTTTGCACCTCGCCCAAGGTTTGCACCGCCAGGTAAATATCATTTTCGTTGAGTTTGGCGAAGAATGCTTTGACCGTCGGATCAATCCGCCACCCTTTGCGTAATTCACTCAACACATTGGTATCCAGCAGGTACATGGCTTAGGCCTCGCCATGATGCCGATCAAAATCGGCGTCGGTGCCGACATCGGGCATGCTCATCAACACCTCCAGAAACGGGCGGCGTGGTGGCCGCTGCAGTGCGGCTTTCAAGATTTCCCGGTGTTCCGCTTCGGCGCTGCGGCCATAGGTCGCTGCTCGCTGTTTTAGGGCAAGGGTAATTTCTTCATCGACATTGCGTACCACTAAATTAGTTGTCATGATGTTCTCCTGTCTGCAACGCAGAATTGATTGCAATGATTGCAGTCTAATGCATCGCGCCGATTTTGGCAACGATTATGGTTTGGTCGCAGGGGCGTCTTCCATTCCGAGGGCTTTTATTGCATGGTTGATACGTTTGAGAACTTCATCATCGACTTTTTTGCTGCACATCAGGTAGCGGAAGTTGCCTTGGGGGATGTCGAGATAGTTAATCGCCGTGAAGCGTTTGGCGTCCATCTCGGCTTGATGGCTCAGGTAACCCAATTCTTGCACATCGATGATGGTGTAATCAATTCGGTTGAAGGCCAGCGTTTTTAAATTACCAATCGGGGTTGGTGAGCTGCGTTCGATATTGGTTTTCATGTCTCGGATCAATAAGTCCAGATACGGCCCGTATGAAAAACCTGCCACCACACCCAAGCGCAGGCCCGAGTTTAAGGTGAGTTCGCGCATGGTCGCGTAGCGACGTAATTGCGGGGCCAGAGTTTGCGTGGTGAGCACGGCCATGGGCGGGTCGCGATGAATGGCGTTGGTGAATTTGGCAAAGGCCTCGCGCTCGGGTGATTTGAACCAGCCAACTGAACAGTTGGGCTGGACGTTTAATTCGATTTCCAATACAGCGCGCTTGGCCGGTCGCGCTACAAACTGCGGGGTAATGCCCGCCTGGGTAAAGATTTGTTGCGCTTTTTTAATCAGAAAACCAGTTGCTTCATTGTTTTCGGTATGGTAATACGGCGGTTTTTCAATATAGCTCACGATTAACGGTTCCGCACTCGCTACGCCAGTCAAGCCAAGAAGCAAGAGAAACGAATGAGGCGACATACAAATTCCTTGATGTGGTTGGTTCTGCAAAGGCCACCAAGCAGGTGCAACATTGCCATGGCATGGCATTGGTTTGGCTTGGGGTTTGGCTTGGGACAGCCGCGCAAATTGCCTGATCAAGGTTTGAGTATAGCCCCTGATTGTTGCCTTGGCTATGCTCTTGCGGTGAATTTTTGTGAGATTTATTTTTTGTTTGAATTGAGATAATAAACATCGCCAGAAGTGGTTTTTGTAGTAGAGGTTTTTAGCGGTTCACGCTGGTATTCACTCAGGTATTTGCTGATGTATTGGCTCAAGAATTTGCTCAAACCCGGCTGCTGGCAAAAGGCCACGTTAAAGCGGATATGTTGGTTGGGCACATTATTGGCCGAAAACACCGCGCCGCGCATCAGGATGATTTTATTGCGCCAGGCGTCTTGCACCAGCAGGTCAATATCGACTTCATCCGGTATGCTACCCCACAAGAAAATACCGCCTTCACCCACGTGTTCGAACTGCAACCCGGCTTCGCGCAACTGGCGTATGCTGGCGTTGCGCGCAGTCATAATTTTGCGTTGCAAGCGCTCCAGATGCTTGCGCAAGGTGCCCGCCTTCAGCACTTCCAGTAAGACCAATTCGTTCAGTGCCGGGGTGGTCATGATCGAATAAATTTTGCTGCGCATCAGTACTTTTAATAAATCTGGCGCGGCGGCGATGTAACCCATGCGCAAAGCCGGGCTGACTGCCTTGCAAAAGCTGGAATAATAAATCACCCGATCCAGCCCGGACAGGGCCGCCAGCCGGGGGGTGTGGCCGGCATAAAAATGGCCGTGTACATCATCTTCGGCAATTAAAAATCCATATTGTTGCGCCAGCACCAGCACTTTGTGTAAATTGGCGGCGCTGCTGCTCCAGCCGGTCGGGTTATGCAAGGCTGTTTGCAAAAATAACAGTCGTGGGCGATGCTCGCGGCAGGCCGCGTCCAGTTGCGCCAAGTCCAAGCCATCGGGGTGGCGTGTGATGGGTATAATGCGCAAGCCGTCTTGCCGTAGCTTGCCAAACATTAAAAAATAACCGGGGTCTTCTACCAGCACGGTGTCGCCCGCTTGCAAAAAGCTGCGGCAAATCAGGTCAATGGCATGGGTGCTGCCATAGGTGGTGAGCACGTGGCTGGCATCGGCCGCAATGCCCATGCCACGTAACAGCAGAGCGATATGCTCGCGCAATTGTGCCATGCCCTGTGGCGGGCAACGGCTAGCCATGCCTGCCGCGCTGTTTGCCAGCGCGCGCTGCACGGCAGCGGCGGGTACGGCGTCTTGCAGCCAGGTGGGCGGGAGTGCGCCGCTACTGGCCAGCAAGACACCCGCGCGCTGGTCATTGGCTTGCTGCGCCAGCCAGACCGGTTCTTGCTCTTCGCCCGCTTCCAGTGCAATTTCATCGGGTGCTGATCGCTCGCTATCTTTGCTCTGGCAAACAAAAAAGCCGGCCGTGCCTTGGGAATCTATCACGCCGGCGGCAACCAGGCGGTCATAGGCCAGCACCACGGTATTCGGGCTGACCGCCAATTGGGTGGCGAGCTGGCGGATCGACATCAGTCGGGCCCCACCGGGTAGCACGCGGTTGCCAATTTGCGCGCGCAACCGGGCCTCGATCTGGTTGGCCAGGGGAATGGGGGAGGAGCGGTCGATGGAGATCATATTCG
>CAMBDR010000515.1 GCA_945864765.1 Janthinobacterium lividum
ACCCCGCCCACGCCGATCACACACACATGCGCGCGGCGAAAAAAGGCCAGTGCGTGGGCACCATATAAACGCGCAATACCGCCAAAGCGGCGCTCAAAATCGACCTGATCCAAGGCCGGGTCTGAGGCTTGTCCAGCGGTTTGGACGGCGGCTTGGGTGGCCAAGGCGATGGCCGATCGGGATGGGGAGTCAGAAATAGTCATGGCGGTATTGTAGCCCATATTGTAGTCTGGCAGCGGCGTGAAATCAGCCAAACAAGCTTACAATGCGCATTGCTTGATGTCTGACAATGAATTATCCACACTTTTGCGCTATGCTTGGCCCACCATCCACCCTGCATCCATTTACTGCAACGAGGAATATCCCCATGAATGACGCCCTTTTTACCCCGATCCCCGATTTTGATCAACCGATTGCCGTGCTCAAGCATTGCCACGACAAAATTCGTCAGCAAATCAAAACCCTGGAGCGCCTGATCGAACATTTGCCGGTTCATGGAGCCAACCACGAAGCGCAACAAGCCGCGCAAGCGGTGCAGCACTATTTCAATAAAGCAGCACACTACCACCATGCCGATGAAGAGCAAGATTTAATCCCCATGCTACAGGCCAAGGCCCAAGGCGATGACGCCGCCGCCCTGGCGGATCTGGTTCCCAAAATTCTGAAAGAACATAAAAAAATGGAAGCGGCCTGGCATGTGCTGGATTTGCAATTAATCGACATTGCGGCGGGCAAATCAACCCAATTATCGAACAGTTATGTCACCGAATTTGGCGAACTGTATGCGGCCCATATGACCAAGGAAGAAACCGTGATCGCCCCAATGGCTTTGCGTTTATTTTCACCCGAACAAATGAAACAACTGGGCCAGGCCATGCAACAACGGCGCGAAGCCCCGCCACCGCCGCCTGCGGTACTCAATCTGGCCGATTTGCGCCAGGATTACCGCCAGGCCGAATTATCGGAAGACGATGTGCTGGCCGATCCGATTGCGCAATTTATTAACTGGTTTGAATGCGCGCAAAAAGCCGAAGTGCTGGAACCGAATGCGATGAGTTTATCCACCGTCGGCGCAAACGGCCGCCCTTCCTCACGCATCGTGCTGATCAAACAATGTGATGCCAACGGCTTGACCTTCTTTACCAATTACAACAGCCGCAAAGGGCAAGAAATTTTGCATCAGGAAATGGGGGCTTTGTTGTTTTTTTGGAGCGAATTGGAACGTCAGGTGCGCATCGAAGGGCGCATCGAGCGCGTGAGTGATGACGAAAGCACGCTCTACTTCAACAGCCGCCCCTTACTGAGCCGTTTGGCCGCCCTGGCCTCAGAGCAAAGCGAACCCATTGCCGACCGCAGCCTGATGGAAAGCCGTTTGGCGCAAGTGCAAGAACAATATGGCGAGCAACCACCGCGCCCGGACAAGTGGGGCGGCTATCGTCTGGTACCCGATTATTTTGAATTCTGGCAAGGACGGCGTTCGCGCTTTCATGACCGGATTGTGTACCGTTTGCAAGCCAACGGCAAATGGCAGCGCGAACGGCTCCAGCCTTAAGTTAACGATAAAGCTCAGCCGCTGGCAGCCCTCGGATTGCCGCCCAGTCATTCCCGCGAAGGCGGGAATCCAGGTGCTTGCAGACTAATCGGCCGCAGAAAAGGCACTACAAACTAAGCCAAAAATTGCGCAAACTTACTGCGAAACTTCGCCACTTTGGGTGCCACCACCACCGCGCAATAACCTTGCCCCGGGTGTTGGCGAAAGTAATTTTGATGGTAGGCTTCGGCTTTAAAAAATTCCGGCAAGGGCACCACTTCGGTCACGATGGGTGCCGCCCAAAGTCTGGCCATTTCCGCCATAATCAATTGCGCATCCTGCTGTTGCGCACTCGACTGATAAAAAATCACCGAACGATATTGGGTGCCAACATCATTGCCCTGACGATTTAAGGTGGTTGGGTCATGCAGCGTAAAAAACACACGCAATACATTTTGGCACGATAAAACCGCAGGATCAAAGCGAATTTTTACCACTTCCGCATGACCGCTACGGCCCGAGCACACCAGTTCATAGTCAGGATTGGCTGATAGCCCGCCTGCATAGCCCGACTCCACCGAAAGCACGCCCTTCGCTTGCTGGAACACCGCTTCCAAACACCAAAAACAACCGCCACCTATCACAATCTCTTCATGCGCCATACATTTCTCCCATTTGTTAAAAAACCACTTTTGAGTACGATCAGCATCTATTTGAGAAAATGCCTCACAATCGGCTACAATTGCATATTCCCTGAAACCATTCGAATCGGAGCGGGTTAATCACCCGTTTCGCCTACTGCCGATGAATATCCGCTCACCAGGTACCCAAACCCGACAATTTGACAGCCGCGATTTTCGCCGCGCCTTGTCGCAGTTTGCCACAGGCGTCACTGTCATTACCACCCGCCAAACCAATGGCAGTTATATGGGTGTGACAGCCAACTCCTTCAACTCCCTCTCACTCGAACCACCGCTGGTATTATGGAGTTTAGCCAACCATGCCAGTAGTATGCCGATATTTAGCGGAAATTCACATTACGTCATCAATGTATTAGCGGCTGATCAAGCCCATTTAGCAGAACAATTTTCCAAACGCATGGAAAATCGTTTTGAAGGGGTTGATTTTACACTATCTCGCACCGGACAACCGGTTTTAAAAGGCGTCACCGCCTGGTTTGAATGCCATAACCGCAGCCGCTACCCCGAAGGTGACCATGTCATTTTCGTGGGCGAAGTCGAACATTGCGAAACCGACCCTAAAGCGGCGTTATTGTTTCATGGCGGTCGTTTTGACGAAACCAAAGCAACGCCTTAACTTTTTTCAAAAATGAAGATGCACAAGCAACATCAGTAAAACAACACCACAACAGGAAAACCCTATGAGCTCAACCCCCTCACAAACCAAAGCCGCCTTCCACTGGGACGACCCACTCCTGCTCAACAGCCAACTCAGCGATGATGAGCGCATGATACGCGATGCAACTGCGGCCTATAGCCAGGACAAATTGCAACCGCGCGTACTGGAGGCGTTCCGCCATGAAACCATGGACGCCAGTATCTTTCGCGAAATGGGCGAACTGGGCTTACTTGGCCCAACCATTCCCGAACAATACGGCGGACCCGGCTTAAATTACGTCAGCTATGGTTTGATTGCACGCGAAGTCGAACGGGTTGATTCCGGCTATCGCTCCATGATGAGTGTCCAGTCATCCCTGGTCATGGTGCCGATTTTTGAATTTGGCAACGAAGCGACCCGGCAAAAGTATTTGCCCAAACTGGCCACGGGCGAATGGATTGGTTGTTTTGGCCTGACCGAACCCAACCATGGCTCCGACCCCGGTTCGATGATTACCCGCGCCAAAGCGGTGCCGGGCGGCTATTCGCTGACGGGTAGCAAAATGTGGATTACCAACTCCCCCATCGCCGATGTGTTCGTGGTGTGGGCCAAAGATGATGGCGGCCAAATTCGCGGCTTCGTACTGGAAAAAGGCTGGAAAGGTTTAACGGCCCCCGCCATCCACGGCAAATTTGGCTTGCGCGCCTCCATTACTGGCGAAATCGTGATGGATGAAGTCTTTGTGCCCGAAGAAAACGCCTTCCCCGATGTACGCGGCTTGAAAGGCCCCTTCACTTGCTTGAATTCTGCTCGTTATGGCATTGCCTGGGGTGCCATGGGTGCGGCAGAAAGCTGCTGGCATACCGCGCGCCAATACGTGCTCGATCGCAAACAATTTGGCAAACCGCTGGCCGCGAATCAATTGATCCAGAAAAAACTGGCCGATATGCAAACCGACATCACCCTGGCACTGCAAGGCTGCTTGCGCCTGGGACGAATGAAAGATGAAGGCACGGCGGCGGTCGAAATTACCTCCATGATGAAGCGTAATTCTTGCGGCAAGGCGCTGGATGTGGCGCGCATGGCACGCGATATGTTGGGCGGCAATGGCATTTCGGACGAATTTGGCATCATCCGCCATATGGTGAATCTGGAAGTGGTGAATACCTATGAAGGTACGCATGATATCCACGCGCTGATTTTGGGCCGTGCGCAAACCGGTATCCCGGCGTTTTAGTTCAGTATTTTTATGCTGAGTCATAAAAAACCGCCTGAGGTATCAAGCCTCAGGCGGTTTTTTTTGGAACATTGTTTATACCATTAAAAACGATAGCCAATCGCGACGCGAGTCACTACCGGATCCAGCTTCAAATTAACCGATTGTCCGGTCGAAAATTGCACTTTTGATTTAAGAAAAGTTTT
>CAMBDR010000516.1 GCA_945864765.1 Janthinobacterium lividum
GTGCGCTGCGCGTGCAAGGCAAAATCAATCATCATGATGGCGTTTTTCTTGACGATACCAATCAACATCAAAATGCCGATGGTGGCAATAATGGTCAACTCCAGGCCGACAAAACGCAGCGCCAATAAAGCGCCTACCGCCGCCGACGGCAAGCCCGCCAAAATGGTGAGGGGGTGAATATAGCTTTCATACAACACGCCCAGCAAGACGTAAATTACCAGCAGCGCCGCCACGATCAACACAATTTGCGATGATTGCGAATCCTGAAATACCGCTGCATCGCCACCGTATTTGGTGATGATGGAAGCGGGCAATTTCATTTCGCGGCCAATTTTTTCGATGCGCTCAGTGGCTTGGCCCAAAGGAATATCGGGTGCCAGATTAAACGACAGCGTAATGGCTTGCAACTGACCTTGATGATTCACCGCCGTCGGCCCCACCGTGCGCTGTAACGTGGCGATGCTGCTTAATTTCACCAAAGCGCCGTTTTTGGCACGCACACTCACGCCAGATATGGCTTGATCCACCTGTTCATCGGCCAATTCCAATAACACGCTATAGGTGGCACTGGATGCATAAATGGTTGAGATTTGGCGCTCGCCAAATGCGCTATACAAGGCACTGCGCACGTCGGCCAATTGTACGCCCAGCAAATTGGCTTTATCGCGGTCGATATTCAAGCTTGCCTGCAAACCTTTACGCTGCGAATCACTGGTCACATCGCGAAAAATCGGGTCGGCGCGCATACGTTCCAAAAATTGATTGGCCCAGTCTTCCATGGCATCCGGGCTCACGCTTTGCAAGGTATATTGATAACGGCTCTTACTGGGGCGGCCACCGAGTTGCAAGTTTTGTGTGGGACGGTAATACACCGCAATCCCCGGCACAGCGCGTGCCGCTTTGCGTAGCGAATCGAGCACTTGCGGCATTTTGGCGCGTTGGTTGCGCGGCTTTAAATTAATAAACATGCGCCCGGTGTTGCCGCCGTTGATAAAGGAAGTCAGGCTTTGCACGTTTTTATCTTCGACAAAGGTGAATAGCAAACGCTCTTGCAAACGCGCCATGGCGGCGGTGGAAATATCTTCCGAGGCTTCGGTGCTGACCTGGATTTGGCTTAAATCTTCTTCCGGGAAAAAGCCTTTGGGGATGTCCACATACAAATATCCGGTCAAGCCAAAGGTGAGCAAAGCGGCGAATAAAACCCAATAGCGATGGGCCAAAGCGCGATCCAGCCCAGCTTCGTAGGCGCGCGTGAGCCAGAAAAAAAACGCTTCGAACCAACGCCCGATAAAATGCATTTTTTTATGATGTTCGGGGTGAGGTGAAACTTCATGCGCTGGCAACAGCCGACTGGCCAGCATCGGCACCAACGTCAACGAGACCACAGCCGATACCAAAATCGAGAGCGACACCACCACCGCAAACTCGTGGAATAATAAACCGATCACGCCGGGCATAAAGAAAATCGGAATAAACACCGCCACCAGCGAAATCGAAATCGACACAATGGTAAAGCCCATTTCTTGCGAACCAATCAGGCTGGCGGCCAGCGGTTTTTTACCCATTTCGATATGACGCACGATGTTTTCCAGCACCACAATCGCATCATCCACCACCAAGCCCACCGCCAGCGTAATGCCCAGCAGCGATACATTATCGAGGCTATAGCCCAGCCAATACAATAGCACCAGCGCACCGAGCAAAGAAATCGGCATGGTGATGGCGGGAATCAAGGTCGCTTGCAGACGGCGTAAAAATAAGAAAATCACCAGCACCACCAGCGCAATGGTGAGGCCCAAGGTGATATTCACGTCATGAATCGCATCGCGAATCGAAATCGAGCGGTCGCCAATCAGGCGTAATTCAATCGATGCCGGCAATTGCGACGAAAAGCGCGGCAACAGCTTTTTCACCGCATCCACCACTTGCACGGTATTGGCGTCGGGCTGGCGTTGCACGATCAGGACAATCGAACGCTCCCGGCCAAAATAGCCGGCCGCTTTGACGGATTGATAGCTCTCTTCCACCAGCGCGACTTCATTCAGGCGCACCGGCAAACCGTTGCGGCTGGCGACAATGATGTTGGCAAATTCGCTGGCCTTGAGCATTTGCGCATTAGCTTGAATGGTTAAGGTTTGATTGGGGCCATCCAAAATGCCCACAGGTGAATTGGAATTGGCAGCGCGCACGGCGCTGGCGAGTTCATCAAGCGTGATATTGCGCGCATTAAGTAAGTCAGATTTGACTTTAATTCGCACCGCATAGCGTTTTTGCCCGTTCACCGTCACTTGTGCCACGCCCGGCAAGGTGGAAATACTCGGTGCCACCAGGTTTTCGGCATAGTCGTTGAGCTCGGATAAATTCATCGAAGGCGAGGTCATGGCGATGAAAAGAATGGGCGAGTCAGCCGGGTTGACTTTACGATAGGAGGGTAACTCCGTCATTTCAATCGGCAAACTGCGCTGCGAGCGCAGCAAGGCCGCTTGCACATCGACCGCCGCCGAGTTGACATCGATATGCGAATCAAATTCCAGCGTGAGCGAGGTATTGCCCAGGGTTGAAGTGGAGGTAATCACCGAGACCCCGCCGATGGTGGAAAATTGTTTTTCCAGCGGCAGCGCCACGGAAGAGGCCATCGCTTCCGGGCTGGCACCGGCCAACACCGCCGTCACATTAATGGTGGGCGTGTTAAAACTGGGCAGGGCCGCAACCGGAATGTAAAAGTAAGCCAGTATCCCGGCAATAATCAGGCTCAGCGACAATAACACCACCATCACCGGGCGGCGGATGCAAATTTCAGAGAGATTCATGCCCCACCTTTTTTGTCAGGGCCGCTTCCGGTGGGGCCGCCTCCGGCAGGGCCGCTTCCGGTGGGGCCGCTTCCGCCAGGGTTGCTTGATTCGGTTTTATCTTTCACTTCTTGCACCCTGCCACCAGGGCGTAGATTTTGCTTGCCCTGCAACACCACTTTTTCCCCGCCCTGCAAACCGGATACCGCCATTTTCTGGCCAAAACTGTGCAACACTTTCACCGGGCGGTTTTTCACACTGTTGCCTGGCTCCACGGTATAGACAAATTGCCCGCGCACGCTGGTAATGATGGCATCTTGCGGTAGCACCACGGCATCTTTCAGTGTCGCCACCACCAATTCGACATCGGCATATTGCCCCGGCCACCATTTTTGATCGCGATTATCAAACTGCGCCTTCACCCGTACCGTACCGGTTTGGCTATCCACCGCGCTATCAATAAATACCAGCTTGCCACGCTCGCCGCCCGGTTTGGCTTGCACCGGAATCGGCCCGGCCTTTTGTGCGGCCAACAATGCGGGCAAGACATTTTCCGGCACGGTAAAACTCAAATTAATCGGATTGATTTGGGTGACCGTGATTAAGGGCGTGGCCAATTGCACCAAACTACCGGCAAAGACTTTAATTTCGCCAACCCGTCCGTCAATGGGCGAGCGCACCTGGGCATAGCCGGTATTGATTTGCGCCGCCTGAATACCTGCCTTATCCGACTGCAACAGCGCTTCTTGCGCCTGCACCTGGCTGGCAATGGAATCGGCATTGCTTTGGGTAACAAACTTTTGCGCCACCAATTGCAAACTACGTTGATGTTGGCGCTGCAAGTCTTGCAACACCGCAGAATCGCGCGCCAATTGCGCGCGCGCCCGGGCCAGATTGGCTTGATCGGTTTTATCGTCGAGCGAAAATAAAACCTGCCCGGCTTTGACAAATTGCCCTTCATTGACATGCACCCGGCTAATGGTGCTCACCAATTGGGGATGTAATTCAATATTCGACAAAGCTTGCACATTGGCGTTGGCCAGTAGCAAGATCGGCACATCCTGCCGCTTGGCCAAAATGGTATGCACGGGTGTCGGTGGGCCAGCTTGCGCCGCGCTGCTTGCGCTAGCGGCCGAACTGCCTGGACTGCCTGAACTACTGGCACCCGCCGAGGGTGTAGTGGCTGCGCCCACCTGATCAGGCTTTTTGGCACAGGCCGCCAAGCCAAGCAAGAGCAAAATGGAGATAAGTTTTTTAGACATGGTTTGAGCTGTCGATCCAAAAGCCACGCAAGGTGGCGTGATTCGCTATTATCACCGCATATAGGCAAAATTTTGCGAAACATTTTGAATTTTGCTACAGTACAACAGTACCAGGCGGAAATAGGAATTAAAACTGCGGGGTAAAAAACCGGGTTTGCATCTCCGACAAACCCAGCGTCGCCAAAACCTCGTGCAAACGCTGCGCCGCACGCTGCCCCGGCAAGGCC
>CAMBDR010000517.1 GCA_945864765.1 Janthinobacterium lividum
CACCGCTATCACCGCTACCACCTGCGCGGCTTATGTCACAATCACTTCCGACAATTTCCGCCGCACCGATTTGCTGGTGAAGTTGGATTTGCCAACCCGGAACAAGAATAAGGGTTCTGTGCTCGCTGCCAGATTAGCGCTGATTTTGAGTTTGTCGGCAGTTTCGGACATCTCGGTCGGATAACAAAGCGGCTGCACGGCGTAACCCTGGGCTGTGGCTTCAAGGTAGACCCGTTCAGCCATCCGACCAGCTTGTACCCGCGCGTTCGGCGATGCACCGTCGGCATAGACCAAGCCCCATTGCGTGGTGGCGGGCGCGATGTTATCCACCGAATCGATTTCGCCTTGTTTGAACTCGTTGCCAAGAATATCTTCTTTGGTGGCAAACCGCTCCACCCACTGCTTCACGTAGAAAGGTGCGTCATTGTTGTAGACGGCAATGCCATCGCCCTTGCTTTCCCATTCCTGCTGCTTGATGCGAAACCATTTCATGCCGTCAATATGGCGGCTACCCTCTGTCAGGAAGCTACGTACCGATTCTTTGGTCAAGTCAAGCACTTTGGCGGTAGCGGCTGGCGTCGAAAACCAGGTCAGGTGAATGCCCGGCAAGTTCGCCTGTTTGTCGAGCGCAGTGGTCAGATCGGCTGATACCGGCTTGCTGATGTCGTATGCAGTGCGTGTGGTCTGACGCGCAAACAAGGCATCAAACCACGGATGCGTCACCACAGAGGCACGCGCCAACTTCAGGGTGGCGCAATAACCGCTGCCAGCAAACTGCCGATCAGCATCCAATTCATCCACCGTCGCCACGTAGCCCAGGCGTTGTGCAGCCACGCTCATGTTCTCCAGGGCGCAACCGATCGCCATCAACATCATCCGCCATGCCACGTCGGCATTGCCGAGATGACGGCTGAGGTCGGCATAGACCCGAATCCGATCGCCCTGCAGTTGAAATTTCCAGGGCTGGGTGTTGTGCGGGCTGGGGGCGAGCGTACCGCACATGACGATGTATTGCATATCGCTCATCGTGCCTTTGGTTTTCTGACGCCAATAGGCGTAGGCAGGGGCGTCCTGGTGGCTACTACAGCCAGGCAACACCAGCACCGATGCGCCGAGCATTGAAGCACCCACTGCGCTCCCCGCCGAGAGGCGCATAAAGTTGCGGCGACTGATGCCTTGCTGATTATCTTGTTTCATTTCAGATTTCCTTTGCTAAACTTTGCTAAATATTGAAATAAAGTGCGGCGCGCATCCACCCCATCCATACCGCTCAGCGTTCGTGCAACCACCACATGCCGGAAAAAACATGCGCCTCATTGTATCCGACTCGCCCGATCAAAAATGTGCGTTGATCCGGACCAACCGCCCGCTTTAACTGCGCACGAAATAAGCCGGTACGCAAGTCAAAATCCAATCGCGCATCGGAAAAGCCGAGCCGATCACCCGTACCGCTATAAACACATTTGTAAATGGTTTCCTTGACCGAAAACAGTGCCCAGGCATGCAGCATCATTGCCTCGTGCGGCATGGATTGCAACCAGCATAATTCTTCAGGCACACAGACACGATCAAGAATGGGCACCGGGAATGGGGTTTGACGGTTATCAACATCAACCCCGAGTGCCACGACTTGATTGCTACGCCCGACAACGCTCACAATACAGCCTTTGGTATGACTGATACTACCGACCGCACCATGGGGCCATATCGGGCAGCCGCTGGCATCTTTAAGGATGGCGGGCGCACCCATTTGCAGCCTTGCCAATGCCCGCCGGGCGCAGTAACGGCCAGCGGCAAATTCGCCTTTGCGTTTGCTGATGGCGTTGCGCACCAAGGCCAGTTCGCTGGGGTGCAATTGGGATTGGTCCATCGGTGCGGCCACGGTTTCGACGCTAAATAGCCTATCTGGAAACAAGCCGTGCAATGAACTAATCGCAGCTTGTCCCTGGTTCATCATGGTTTGCTTTTCCATACGCCGGGCTGTCCCAACAAGCGCAATGCCAGAATCGCAAACAACACCATGGTCAGACTGAAAATATGCTGACTCCCGAAGTATTGCATGATCAATGCTGCCGTCATCGGCGCAATCATTGAGCCAAAACTAAATGCCGTGGTAAACAATGCGCTCCCTGCCGGAAGCTGGTCGCGCGACAATAATTGCGCCAGCAATGCCAAGGCAATGGCAAATACTGGCCCAATGCAGGCACCGGCAACAAACGACAGCGCGGTCACCAACATCACCTGCTGTGCCGAGACCAGGGCCAGCGTCGAAAAGACACCTACCAGCGCACAAAAAAGCAAGACGCGCTCACGCCCATAACGGTCGGCCAGGTGGGTCAGCGGCAAGGTACTGAGAATACTGCCCACCACAAACACCGAGAACGCGAGGCCAATTTGGCTGACGGTAAAATTTTGTCGCAGCAAAAACACCGGGTACAGCGACATCAGCGTCGCTTCTGCCACGCCATAGGCGAATACGGCGTGCAGCGGCAGTGACAGCCGCCGCAACAAACCCGGTTGTCGCGGCGGTGGGTTGCTGCGCAGCGCAGGTAAAAATAATAGGACGCCGGGCAAACCGAGCAGCATGATGCCCCCACCCACGCCAAATGCCAGTTTGGGGGATAGATCATACAGGGCACTTCCGATCAATGGCCCCACGCCCAAACCCAAACCAAAGGCCAGTGCATATAAGCCATTCAAGAGCGCACGCCGATTTTCATCAACCAGTTGGTTTAGCGCGGTCTGGCCGCTAATCATGTATAAACCGACCCCCACCCCCATGATGGCGCGCAAGATAAACCAGGCCACAGCATCGCCATACATCGGGATCTGGGCCGCTGAAACGGCGGTCAGCAACAGGCCGACCACCATCGCCACCCGTGCGCCCACCTGCCGCAGCAGGTAGGCGGCACAGGGTGCAGCCAACATAACGAACAAAAAAAACAAAGTGGAGTTGGCACCAATGAGCACATCGCTGGCGCGATGCTGTGCCATCAAAGTTGAGATCAGCGGATTGAACAATCCCATTGCGGCACCAGCCAAAAAGGAAACCGAGCACAGCGTCGCAATTGCGGGCGACCAGAATCGCCCAGGGGGAATATCATCCGCTACACTCATTTTTTAGCTCCTGACGGATAACTTTGCTTCATTACCTGGTTTTGATTCAAATGCTCCGAACCGTGGGCATAAAGATCCTGCCTGCCGGAGATATTGATCGTTTCACCCGTTACGCCATCGGACGCCGAAGACGCCAAAAACACCGCAACATCGCCCACTTGCTCGGGTGGAATTGCGCTTCCCCTTAGTGCAGGTGGCGTCATTCTGGTATCGACCAACAACGGGCAGATCACATTGACCTGGATGTTTTGCTGCTTAACCTCTTCCGCCAAGGCACGGGTCATACCCAAAATGGCATGCTTGCTGGCGCAATACGCCGACAGCAGCGGAAAGCCGACCACGCTGGAGGCAGAACCCATGTTGATGATCTTGCCGCTGCCACGCGCCAACATGTGTGGCAAGACGGTACGACAGCAAAGATAGGCACTCATCAGATTGACGTTGACGATAGACTGCCATTCCTTGGGGTCTGAATCGGCCAGCAAGGAACCACCCGCAATGCCCGCGTTGTTGACCAGGATATCGATGCCCCCCATTTTTGCCATGACCTCACGCACCATTGACTCAACCTGAGCCTGTTGCGTGACATCGGCGGTAATGGCGATCGCGTCAGGGTTGAGCTTGCGCACTTCCTGCAGCGTTTTATTCAGTTGCGGCGCGGTCAGCGATACCAGCGCAACCCGCGCGCCCTGCGCTGCCAATGCCAGCGAAATGGCACGCCCAATACCACGCGCGGCACCCGTGACGATGGCTACTTTGCCCTCCAAAGAGCGCATAACAGTCACGCCTGGCTGGCCGCTGGTAGCCGGGCTGAACGGTTTTGGCGCTGGCGCTGGCGGCGCTGCCGCCATGGTCGCTGCCGCCAGCGGCGCTGGAGCTGACACGCCAAATGGCGATGATGATGGTGATGGTGATGGCGATGGCGGCGCTGACACTGGCCGTGGCACAGCTGGCGCGGCATGGGTACCGACCGCGGCAGCCTCTGCCGATTGTGCCAACATGTCACGCACCATTTCCATATACCGCTGCCCAACGCGCCGGATGGTGGCGGGAAGGTGGAAGTTATTGGAATAATTGATATCGACATGCATTGCACCATCGGCCGATGAAAAGAATACTTCTATCAAAGAAATACGCAATTGATCCGGCGGCGA
>CAMBDR010000518.1 GCA_945864765.1 Janthinobacterium lividum
CCTGTGGCTTGAAAGTCCTGCCACCCAACCATAAATTACCAATTAGTCGCGAAGTAATGCGACGGTTGCAACGTAGCGATAGTGGTGTAGACTGTTATATGTATGCAGATAATGCGGCGGCGTTGGCTATCATGGCAAAAACCAGGCAATATATGGGCAATGAGACGAAATAAAGGTGACCTATGAATAAGATGAATGATGTTTTCACCGAGTTATCACGCCTGATAGGCAGACCTGTCGGCCCGGATTCTGATATTTTTAATAATGAGCAACTCTGGGACAAGCTGACACCTGAACAAAAAAAGGCAGTGGGTGCTTTATTGGTATTGGCCATGAGTTCGCCTGACATCATGTTCCCGGAAACCAATAGCTCTTCAAAAACGGCACGTCCCGACCAGAAACAGGAAGACGACGCGGTGCCTCTGCGCTTGGAAGCCATGCTATTTTGAATCGATTGCCATGAGCATCTAACGCCCACCCGCCACATCAATGGTGGAGCCAGTGGTATACGATGCCTGATCTGACAGCAACCACAGCACGGCTTGCGCCACTTCGTCCGGGTAGCCGCCGCGCTGCATGGGCACCAAGTGTTTTAATCGATCTACCCGCCCCGCTTCGCCGCCACTGGCGTGGATGTCGGTATAAATCATACCGGGTGAGACGGCATTGACGCGGATGCCATCAAGCGCCACTTCTTTGGCCAAACCAATGGTGAGGGTATCAATGGCGGCCTTGGAGGCGGCATAATCGACATATTCACCAGGCCCACCAATGCGTGCCGCACGCGAGGAGATATTCACAATCGCCCCGCCCTGCCCGCCATGTTTGGTGGACATGCGGCGCACCGCCTCACGCGCGCAAATAAAACTACCCACCACATTGGTGGCAAAAATTTTACTGATGCGCTCGGCGCTTAAATCTTCCACCCGCGCTTGTTGTGCCAAAATGCCGGCGTTATTCACCAGCGCTGTTACTGGCCCCAGCGCAGCATCAAGCTGTTGAAACAGGCGCACCACGTCTTGTTCCTGCGCCACATCGGCTTGCAGCGCAAGCGCCGTGCCGTTTTGGGCGTGAATCGAGGCCACCACCGCATCGGCTGCGGCTTGATTGCTCAGGTAGCTGATGCAAACAGCGTAACCCTCTTGCGCCGCCAGCCTGGCAGTGGCGGCCCCGATGCCACGCGAACCGCCGGTGATGAGGATAACTTTTTTCATTTGCCCGTCCTTATTTATTTTCGCTTATTTATTTTTGCTTATTTATTTTTGCTTATTTATTTTTGCCGGATTGATCCGCAGCCTGGCCCGGATGCATCTCAGGGAAGCGATCCATGCGCGACAAGGCCGGAAACCACCAGGCCCAGCAGCCGGTCACCACCAGGGTGGCCACGCCACCGAATAAAATCGCTGGCACCAGTTTGAACCAATCTGCCGTCAAGCCCGATTCAAATTCACCCAATTCATTGGAGGCACCAATGAATACCGCATTGACCGCACTCACCCGGCCCCGAATTTCATCCGGCGTTTCGATTTGCACCAGCATATGGCGCACAAACACGCTCACCATATCGCCTGCCCCCAACAAAAACAGCGCAGGCAGGGCAACCCAAAGCGAGTCGGTCAAGCCAATCAGCACCGTACTTAAACCAAACAGCCCAACACCTGCAAACATCCACAAACCTACTTTACGGCGAATCGGCCAAAACGCAAGCAGAACCGAACACAGCGCCGCCCCCACGCCGGGCATGGCGCGCAAAAAACCAAGGCCAGTGGGGCCTGCGTGCAAAACATCATGCGCATAGGCGGGCAAGAGCGCCGTTACGCCGCCAAACAACACGGCAAACAAATCCAGCGACATCGCGCCCAGCAGCACCGGGCGTGAGCGCACAAAGCTGATTCCTTCC
The DNA here is from genome assembly GCA_945864765.1 of Janthinobacterium lividum. GTDB lineage: Bacteria > Pseudomonadota > Gammaproteobacteria > Burkholderiales > Burkholderiaceae_D > CAMBDR01. Next base: position 1,901 of record CAMBDR010000518.1, read on the forward strand.
AGCACGGTTTTCCAACTCGCCGGTTCCCGTTTCACAATTTGCCCGGCGGGTTTGGTCATGAGCATCAGGCACAGCGACAAGCAAAGCAAGCCACACACCACCGCATACACCACCGTCGGCCCAGCCAAATACAACAAACCACCCAAAGCCGGCCCGGCAATTACCGCCACATGAAAAGCCGAAGAACTAACCGCCACGGCCTGACTCAAACTCTCCGGCGGCACCAGATTGACCAAAATCGACTGATTGGCCGGCATCATGAATGCACGCGCACTGCCGTAAATGAGCAACACCGCAAACACCGGCCATACCGTTTTTAAGCCGGAAAAAGTCAAGCCAAACAGCAGCAAAGAACACAGCAGTTGCGCCAGGAAACACAGCAACACAATATTGCGCCGTGGGTAAATATCGGCCACATGCCCGGCCCACAGGATCAATAACAAAAACGGGGCAAACTGGGCCAAACCGATCAAACCCAAATCCAACACATTGCCGGTTAATTGATACACTTGCCAGCCAATGGCCACGCTTTGCATTTGCACCGCCATGGTGCCCAGAATGCGCGCGGACAAATAAAAGGCAAAATTGCGCTGTTTTAAAACGCTAAAACCATTTTCGCTGGCGGCACGGGCCCTGGAGTTGTTGGACATCGATTATGGGCCTTATTTTTTAGATTGCGCATTGAGCTTTTCAGTAACACGCTCCAGACTTTTTTTGTATTCTGGCAGTGCCAGATCTTTATTCTCTTGGCCAATGCGCACCGCTTGTTCGCACTGCGCCTTGGCCGCTGGCAATTTACCAGCGTTGGCCAGGACTTCACATAAACTATCATAGGTATTGGCCGAAGCGGGATAGGTTTTGGTATTCCAGGTCATCACCTCAATCGCCTGGTCAAACTTCTTTTCGCCCATATAAAAATAGCCCATGCCATTGGCAAGCGGCTCTGGCAGCGTGATGGTATATTTAAAGCGTTTGGAAAGCTTGGCAAAGTGCTCCAGCGCTTGCTGAAAACTGGCCTCGCGCGGCAAATTCCAGCCCTCGAAAACCTTTCTCAGACCATGGTAATGGCTGCGTAACACCACACTGCCGTGGTCTTCATCAGGAAAAAGCTGGGAACCAAAATGAAAATCGGGGCCGGCATTTTTTTCTACCAGGGTTCTAAAGCCGGCAAACGGTTCTTGCATGTCTTTGTCTTCGTCGCCCAAACTCATGAACAACACGCCTTGCGCTTTTTGCTTGGCAAAAACAACTTCGGCGCGTTTCAAGATCAGTTTGTCGTCCCACCACAACGAAGGGCTGACGGCAATATACGCATCGAAAACATTGGGGCGATTTAAATAAGTATGAATTGCGAATAAGCCACCCAAAGAATGCCCGGCAAATACTTTATAGGGTGCGCTGCGGTAGCGTTGATTGATGGTGGGGATTAATTCTTCTTCAAAGAATTTGATAAATTTATCGGCACCGCCAGCGGACTCCATACCCTCTTCTTTGCCTTTGGTGGGGGTTAAATCGCGGGTGCGATCGGTATTGTTAACGCCAACCACAATCATTTCCGGGGCGCGACCAACCCCACCTAAAAAGTCGATGGTGCCAACCGTATGCAAGAAATGCGCCGCCCCATCGGTCAGGTATAACACCGGGAAGCGGGTTTGGCCGCGTGTATAGCTTCCTGGCAAATGCACTAAAATTTGGCGCTTTTCGCCCAAGACTTTGCTGTCGATCTCAAATCTTTCACCCGCTTTGATGTCACTGGCGTCAGCCGCGAAGGCCACTGAACTAACCAGCAAGGCCAGGCAGCACAAAACTTTAAGTAATATTTTCACGGCTTATCCTTTTAATCAAGAAAGAATTCGTGCCAGTTCAAAGATGACGCACGGCAATTCAAGACTTGCAAGTATCTCACACCAACCTACTCCAATCCAAACCAAATTTGGCCAAATATTTTTTTAGTCGGTCTGCATCATTCGGTTTGGCTTTGCCCTCACGCGAGGCGGCAAACAATTTACGGCCCGCGTCGGACAGCGATTTGGCTTGTCGGCACACGCTCAGCACGGCTTGCAATTGCAGGGCATCAAACAAATCCAATTGATCGTATTGGTCTTGGCCAATAAGTTGGACGATACGCTGGACGATAAGCTCCACCGAATCAATACTGGCGCGCGGTGCGGACGATTGGCCATAATGTCGCCACAGCTTTTGCAAACGCTTGATTTCATCCTGCACGATGCCATCGCTAATGCGCCCGGCGTCAGCCAGGGTGGCCATGCGCATCACGGAGGCGGACAAATCACGAAAATTGCCCACCCACAGCGCCTCGGGCGACATGGCAAAGCGCATAAATTGATCGCGCGCTTCTTTGTTAAAG
>CAMBDR010000519.1 GCA_945864765.1 Janthinobacterium lividum
CAACATGCCGCCGAGATTGGCGGCGTGGTCGGCGAAAACCTGCGCCAGGCGCTCGATTGGCTGCCGCAAGGACGGGTTTTGATCACCGTCAAAACCGATTGCGATTTGTCGGAAAACATGCAAAGCATCGAAGCCTCATTGCCAGCGCAGCCGGAAGACGTGAGCGCGATGCATGCATTTTTTATCGAGTACGGCTTCAAAAGCCTGCTGCGCGAACTGCTGGCCGCTCATCCGCAGTTAGCGCAGGCCAATCCGGCTACCAGCGCTACGGGTGATGCAATTGGGGCACCAGCGGCAGCAGCGCAGCAAGCCCAGCCAACCCAGTCCGGCCAATCAATGGACATGTTCCCACCGCTCGAACGCAAATACGAAATGCTCACCACGCCCGAGCAGCTCGACGCCTGGCTAGCCACCATCGAACAAGCCGAACTCACTTCAGTCGATACCGAAACCACCTCGCTCGACCCGATGACGGCGCAATTGGTCGGCATTTCGCTATGCTGCCAACCCGGCGTGGCGGCGTATATTCCGGTGGCCCATAACTACCCCGGCGCGCCAGCGCAATTGCCGCGCGAGCTGGTGCTGCAAAAACTCAAACCCTGGCTGGAAAACCCGGAGCGTGCCAAAGTCGGGCAAAACCTCAAATATGATAGCCACATCTTCCTCAACCAGGGGGTGGAACTGCGCGGCATTGCGCACGACACCATGCTCGCTTCCTACGTGCTGGAAGCGCATATGCGGCACGATATGGATTCGCTCGCCAAACGCCATCTCAACCAAACCACCATCAGCTTTGAAGAGGTGTGCGGCAAAGGCGCGGGCCAAATCACGTTTGATCAGGTCGAACTCGAACGCGCCACCGCCTACGCGGCAGAAGATGCCGATATTACCCTGCAACTGCACCGCCACCTGTGGCCACAAATTGCCGCCAACCCTCAACTGGAAGAAGTCTACCGCCGCATCGAAGTCCCCACCGCCGTGGTGCTACGCAAAATCGAACGCAATGGCGTCTTGATCGATGCCGATTTACTCGGCGTGCAATCGCACGAACTGGGCAAGCGCATGCTGGAACTGGAACAGGGGGCCTATGATTTGGCCGGGCAGAAATTCAATTTGAATTCACCCAAACAATTGGGCGAGATTTTATTCGATCAAATGAAGCTGCCGGTGGTCAAAAAAACCCCTTCCGGCTCGCCTTCGACCGATGAAGAAGTCTTGCAAAAACTGGCAGAAGACTACCCACTACCCAAGCTGTTGCTGGAATACCGCAGCATCGCCAAGTTAAAATCCACCTATACCGACAAATTGCCGAAAATGGTGAATGCGCAAACCGGCCGCGTGCATACCAATTATGCCCAGGCAGTGGCGGTGACCGGGCGCTTGGCTTCGAATGACCCAAATTTGCAAAACATTCCGGTGCGAACCGCAGAAGGGCGGCGCGTGCGCGAAGCGTTTATTGCCGGGCCGGGCAAGCACATTATCTCGGCCGATTATTCGCAAATTGAATTACGCATCATGGCGCATATTTCCGGCGATGAAAACATGTTGCGTGCCTTTGCCGAGGGCGAAGACATCCACCGCAGTACCGCCGCCGAAATTTTTGATATCGCAACTTCCGAAGTGAGCAGCGAACAGCGCCGCTACGCCAAGGTGATTAACTTTGGTTTGATCTATGGCATGGGCGTGTTTGGCCTCGCGAAAAATCTGGGTATCGAGCGCAACGCCGCGCAACGCTATATCGAACGCTACTTTTTGCGCTTTGCCGGTGTCAAGCGCTATATGGAACAGACCCGCGAGCTGGCCAAGGCGCAGGGTTATGTGGAAACCGTGTTTGGCCGCCGTTTATGGTTGCCCGAAATCAACTCGCCCAATGGCCCGCGCAAAGCCGGTGCCGAGCGCGCCGCCATCAACGCGCCGATGCAGGGCACGGCGGCAGATCTGATCAAACTGGCCATGATTGCGGTGCAAGACTGGCTGGAAGCAGAAAACAAGCAAAGCATCATCATCATGCAAGTGCATGATGAACTGGTGCTGGAAGTGCCGGACGCCGAGCTGGAATTGATGAAAGTCGAATTGCCACGCCTGATGGCACAGGTGGCGCAATTGCGCGTGCCGCTGCTGGCCGAAGTGGGCGTGGGTAAAAATTGGGAACAGGCACATTGAGCTCCCCCGATTTGGGCCTGACTTGGATTGAGATTGCCCGGATTGAGATTTCCAGGATTGAGATTTCGTTCAGGGGTAAGCTTGCTGACGTGAATACTTTCTTTGTAGTCATTTTTGTTTGCCGCATACGTGTACAATATCCGCTTGGATTGGCTGCTTGTCATGGATAACGGAGATTGTTAAATGTGCAATTTCGGGCTGCATACCGGGGTTGTTGCCCAATGAATACGATGCGGATAATGCGCTATCTGTGTTGGGCGCTTGCATGGTGCTGTCTCGTGCATTGGTCGCCCGGCGCAATGGCTACCGATTTGACCACCGATTTGGCTGCCAGTTTGGTTTCTGGCAACAATCCCCTGGTGCAGCGTGATTTTTCCTTTGCCGATCCGTATTTTGAGCGTGACGGGGAAAATGAATCCAACCCGATTACGGGTGTGAGCGCCTTGGTCCAGGACGCCAAAGGCTGGCTTTGGGTTGGCACGCAACAGGGTTTGATGCGCTATGACGGCTACCGTTGGCGCAGGTTTGGCAATATCGACCATGAGCCAAATTCACTGGTGGGTGACTATGTTCGGAGTTTGTGGGCCGGGGTGGATGGCCGATTGTGGATTGGCACCAACAGTGATGGGCTTTCGGCCATGGCGACCGAGAGCGAACAGTTTGAAAATTTCCGTCATGATCCAAAGCAAGAAGGCTCCATTAGTGCTGGTTCAGTTAGTGCCATTGTGGGCGATGCGCTTGGCTCGGTCTGGGTTGGCACGGACCATGGTTTGAATTATTTGGCAGTGGGTAGCAAGAAATTCATGCATTTTCGCCATGATCCGGAAGATCCGGCCAGTTTGGCCGATGACCGGGTGCGCAGCTTGCTGCTGGACAGACAAGGTCGGTTATGGGTTGGCACCGGTATGGGTTTGCAGCGCTTGGCTGCAGATGGCAAGGGTTTTGAGCGCATCGCTTCCAGCCCTGCGGTGGAACATTCTTTGGCCGGGCAAGAAATTCGCGCCTTAATGGAAGCCTCCGATGGAAAATTGTGGGTCGGCACGCGGCTGGATGGCGCAGCCTGGATTGACCCTAAGCAGTTGCAACTGCACCGCTTGCCAGTCGATGCGCGCCGTGCCGGGGCGCTCAGTCATGGATATGTCATGGCTTTCGTGCAAACCCGGGCCGATCAGATTTGGATTGCGACCGGAGGCGGGGGCATTAATTTGGTCGCCGCCGAGGACGGGCGGGTATTGCAGTATTTGCGCCATGATCCCACCATTGCCAGCACCCTTGCCATCGATAATGTCTACGCCATGATGTTGGACCGGGCCGGTTTGTTATGGGTGGGCACCGGGGGCGGCGGCTTGCAGCATATGAACACCCGTAATCAAGCGTTTCGTTTGGTGCGCCACAGCCCAACCCGGCCCACGGGCTTGAGTCATCCTGACATCCGCAGTATTTTGGAGCTGCCCAATGGCACGCTGTTGCTGGGAACCGGTGGCAACGGGATTGATATTTTTGACCGCAAACGCGGTTTGATCGGGGGCTATCGGCCCCAAATCGGGGAGTCTGGCGCTTTGACTGACAGCACTATTTCGGCCTTGGCCCGCACTCCGGATGGCAGCATTTGGGCTGGCACGCGCCAAGTCGGGGTTTTGCGGCTGGCAGCGGGCAGTAGCAATTGGGTTGCCAATACGGGTTTGCCGGGGCCGGGCATTCGTAAATTATTTGTCAGCCGTGCTGGCGTTTTGTGGGTAGGCACCAATGTCGGCGTGGCGCGTTGGGATGAGGGGCTGCAGCGCTTTCGAACTTTTCAGGATCAAAGCGGCTCGCCAATGCGTGCGCGCGTGTCTTCGTTGGCGGAGGATGGGCAAGGGCGCATCTGGATCGGCACTAACGCAGGGTTGTGGCTGGTTGCGTCGGGCGACAGCCGCCTGAGCAAACTCCCACGCGACCCGAATCGCGCTGACAGTATTGGTTCGGACGATATTCAGGGTTTGTTATCCGATAGCGAGCAGCGCATCTGGGTTGCCACACCCAAGGGCCTGTGGCGCTTGGCCAAGCTGGATGGGGAGCAGGCCGTGTTTGACAATATGAATACCAGGCTTAAGCTGCCCGGT
>CAMBDR010000520.1 GCA_945864765.1 Janthinobacterium lividum
GAGCGCCACGGCAATTTCAGCCATACCCATGGGCATGCCGGGGTGACCCGAGTTAGCGAGTTGAACGGCATCCATTGCCAATGCACGGATTGCATTAGCCATTTTATTTGTTGGCAGAGAAGAATTCATCTTTATCCCAAGAGTCGCAAGGTTACACAACAACACGAATAGAATCGAACAATATCGGGCAATATCGAGAAATATATCTACCAATCCTGATGAATAGGCAGCAATATTGACGAAAAAAAGCGCTGTTGACCGTCAAAACGGTGTATTTTACCAGAGAGTAGGGCCAGACCTCGTTTTGCCCGTAGCATTTCATTCAATGAAGCGACATCAAGGAACCATCATGCCCCGTTTTTTCTGCCCTGAACCCATGGAAGTCGGTGCCACCATCGTCCTGCCGGAAAAGGTTGCGCACCATGTACACGTGTTGCGCCTGGGCGCGGACGCCACCATCACGCTGTTTAATGGTGAAGGCGGCGAATATAGTGCGCGCCTGGTCAAGTCAGAATCCTCGCCGGAACTGGCCACCGGAAAAAAAGAGGGGCGAGTGCCAACGCGTACACAACAGCAGGCACAAATCAAAGTCCACCATCCGGTCGAAATTGAATTACCTTATGCCCTGACGCTGGCACAAGCCTTGCCAGAGGGTAGCAAAATGGATTGGATTGTTGAAAAGGCGGTTGAATTGGGCGCATTTGGCCTGCAAGCCTTAAGCAGCCAACGCAGCGTGGTCAAGTTAAATGAAGAGCGTGCGCAAAAAAAGCACGAGCATTGGCAAAATATCGTGGTATCCGCCTCGGAACAATGTGGCCGCAATCGTTTGATGCGCCTGCCGGAACTGTCAAACTTTCAAGACTGGATCATGCAGCAAGATTTACATCGCCGCGTATTACTCAGCCCACGCGCCATGTTCAGTCTGTCGGATTGGGCGCGCCACCATCCGCCTCAGGCACTGACGATTGTGGTGGGGCCAGAAGGGGGTTTCACTGAGCTTGAGGAAAACATGGCATTGCAACATGATGCCCTGATGCTGGGGCTGGGGCCACGCGTATTACGTACCGAAACCTGCGGCATGGCCGCCCTCGCTACCCTCAATGCCATTTGGGGCGGAATCTGACGATATTGCGCGATATTGCGCGATACTGAGCGATATTGGATGATATTGAGCCTTGCATCTGCGCCAGTAAGCACTACACTGTATAGGCAGGGATTGGTTCAACTTATTCCGGGAGGAGGTAAAAATGTTTCACTTGCAACACTGGTTCCACGGAAAAAGGGGCAATCCAAAAGCGCCTCCAAGTGTTCCGCCAACGATTCCACCGATCATTATGCCGCGCATTGAATTGCCGCACGCCCCGCCTATCGATCCGCGCATCACCCCTTTGCGCCCACCCGTTACGCCGCCGCGTGCACCCGCACAAAACGCATTGGCGGCATAGATTGCAATGTTATTTATCCAACTTCAACGGTGTATGGATCGTGCTTAAACGATCCGGTACACCGGGTATCGCTTCCAGATGAGGGTAACGCAAGCCGTCATGGTAATCCAACTTCACGGTGCGATAATGGTCTTGGGTCTTGACCAATAATTCAATCACATCTTTCTTACCCTTGGCAGCCTGTACCGCACGTTTTAACAGATCAAATTTATAGCTGCGTCCATTGACCGCAATCAATGTTGTATTCGGGCTCAAACCCGCTTCAAATGCCGGGCTACCCCAGGCGATCCGGGACAGTTGATCATTTTTTCCCACGTTAAAACCCAGGGAATAGTAAAAATCACCTTCTTTGCGCTCACCTGAGGCCGATTCTCCATAGTCATTGGGTTTTTCGGTAAACACCAATTTCCAGCCGCTGCGCAACAAACCTGCATCCGGGGTTTCTGGCCCGTTGCTATCGAGCCGGGTATTGATAAAGCTGGCCCAATCGAAAGGTGCCAGTGTATTGAGGGTTTTCACCACATCGGCAAAAGTATAGGTCACGGGCTGGCTAAAACTACCGGGCACGGAGAAAAAGGCTTGAGCAAATTGATCCAGTGATTTTTTCTCGGCGCTCAGCTCACGCAGCTTGGTATCCACATCCAGCCACAACATGGCTCCTTCCGGGTAATAATCCGCTGAGCGCGCCCAATCACGCCAATCTGCACCACGCCGATAGTTGATAATCGCTTCATTGGCGGTATCGCGCAAATTGCGCCACACCCGTCCGGCCCGATGATTCATCGCAGCCACCGTCAAGGCCCAGTCTTCACGGGCTTGTTCCTGGCTCAAAAAACCGGCCCGCGCCGCCATGACCACGGTCCAATACGTGGTTTGACCTTCATACACCCATAGCATGGTATTTTGCATCGGCACATTGTAATGCGGTGTCGCCAAATCAAAGGGGCGACGGAATTTACCATTCCAGGCATGCACGAATTCATGCGGGATCACGGTACGCATCGACGCATGAGTCTTCCATCCGGTCAATAGCTCAGGCCCCACGCCAATTTCGGTGGATTGGCTATGCTCCAAACCAATGTGCGAGAAATAATTACTCATGGCGACCAAAAAATCATAATGCTGATAATGCGGTGGGCCAAAGACTTGATACGCCTGCTTCACCAAGGCCTTATGGACGGCAAGTTGCTCAGGTTCCAGCGCCAAACTGTCCGGGTTATCGGCAAATAAATTCAGGGTGACCGGGATTTTTGCATCAGGGTCGAGCGCCACTTTTTTGCTATATTTCCCGGCAAAGATCGGCGAATCCAGCAGTTGAGTCAAACTGGTGGATTTGAACTGCACTTGATTGCCCTGGCGTTGCGCCACGTCCAGCGCACTGGCAAAGTCCCAATCGGGCGGCAAGCTGATACTGGCCTGTACGATCTGATCATCACTTTTCACGCCTGCCGGGTAAAGTACCACGGTATGCCATTGCAACCCCAGCATGTCTTGAGTAAATACCACCCGCCCGTTGCTGCCACCAGGCAAACCCAGGGGCGATAAAAATTGGTAACGCGCTTCAAGCTGACTCACGCCGCGCGGCACATCGAGCTTGAATGCATACGCATTGAGCGGATCACGCAGCCACGGCAGGTTCTTGCCATTGGCAGAAAATTGTAATCCGGCCAGTTGGGTAATGGGGCCAGTGGGCGAATGATTACCAGGAATCCATTGCGGATAATACAAGGTTAGTGGGCCAGGTCGCACCGGGAATGCGGCTTGCACCTTAAACACATGATGATTGGTGTCGGTCGCATCGATCACCAATTGTATCGGTTCGGCGGCGGCAGCAGCGGCAGCCGCATTCACCATCATGGTCAGTAGCAACCCCGCAACGCAAGCGATCAAATGAGGAAAATATCGAATCAAAAACATATTCCGCTTTCATAATGGTGGCTAAGTGATGGTGGAGGCCAAGTGATGGCCCGTTATTTATTTTTGTTATCATAGCGGGATTTTAAGCATGATTTTACATCAAGCAATAAAAAACCCACGTAACGCACTCGCTACGTGGGTAAAACCCATAAATTAGTTTTTCCATGGGAGGAGGAAAGCGCTCGATCAGCATTGATGCTGACCAGTTGATCAAATCAATTGCTGCAAACCGACTGCTTCACACTCATATTGCCGTGAATCCACCCCATGCGCCACCTGTCAAATATAACAGCTGACAAACTCATCAGGAAAAAAATCCCGGCTTTACACCCTTACTTTGTCCAATTTACATATTGATTTTAGACAATATTTCTTGAAGTTGGAAATCAGCAATAAAGCGCTCACGCACCCCATTCAGATAATGAGAACAGGCATTTGAACACCCGGCCCCGATCATTAAATCGACATATTTCTGCAAAAGTCTGGCAACATCCAAATAACCCCAGTCGCCCCCTTCGTGCAAACTTTCGTCCAGGATACGTCGATAAATCGGGATCGCATCGCCAGCTTGATCTTTTTCCAGGCGCAGCGCCAAGGCCAACAAAACTTCATGCCGAACTTGACCCTCTTGCATGACACGCATGGCTTCAAGCAAATCGCCTTCCCACAAAGCGATTTCGAGCAATAATGATTGATCTGGCAGCACGGGCTGAGGTTTCCACCGATTCACCATCCGCGCTTCTTGCTCAATCACGGCGTTCACGCGCTGTAGCGCGCGCTGGCGCTGCAAAGGCCAGATATCCAACAACTTCGACCATTCCGCCAATTTACGGTAATGTTCAAGATTGGGCTGGGTTTCCATTTGTATCCAAATTAATTCCAACGCATCCTGACTACTG
>CAMBDR010000521.1 GCA_945864765.1 Janthinobacterium lividum
GACACACGCTACCAGGCCTGGCGCATCCGCATGACGCTCATTATGAGCCTGTGCGTTGCGGCCGCGCTAGCCAGTTTTTGGTTACTGCAAATGATGCAAAAGAAGAACGACATCAAAGCGCCGTCCACCAACCGGGGCGAGCCCGATTACCTGGTCGAAAACTTCCACTTTGTGCGCACCTCCAGCACGGGTCAAGCCGCCTATTTGCTCTCGGGTGCCGCGCTGGTACACCACCCATTGGATAATTCTGCCGATATTCGTCAGCCAACGGCAAAAAACTTTAAGCCCAATCAGGCAGTGCTCACCCTCACCGCCGAGCAGGGCAAGATTTTTGATGATAATCAGCATATTCAATTGCGTGGCAAAGTGGATATCAGCCGCCCCGCCACGGCGCAAGCCCAGGCGCTGCACCTGGAAACGGAATCCTTGCTCATTACCACCGAAAACGATACCATGCAAACCGATGATCCGGTAAAAATGACCATAGGTAATATTACGCTACGCAGTGTGGGCATGATCGCCGACCAAAGCAAGGGAGAAATTCGCCTGTTGCATCAGGTTCACGGCCTGATTCTGCCCAGCGTGGCGACGCCCGGCGTGGCGACGCCCGACGTGGCGACGCCCGACGTGGCGACGCCCGACCCAAAGCGTTAGCAAGATCAGCAAGATCGGCAACATCAGTAACACGGCCAAAGGCAATCCGAGCCAGACATTGAAAAGGAAGCAGCATGAAGTCAGCATTGATTTATTCCAGCCTTATTTTGGGCGTTTTATTACTGGTCAACCCATGCGCGCGGGCAGAAAAAGCCGACGCAGCCAAGCCAATTTCGATGGACGCCGACGCCAGCGTGTATGACGATATCAAACAAACGACCACCTCAACCGGCAATGTGATCGTGATGCGCGGCACCTTGCTGATGAAAGCGGGCAAAATGATTTTGAAAACCGATCCGGCAGGCTACCAATTTGCCACCCTGCTACCCGGCCCGAGCGGCTTTACCACCTTTCGGCAAAAACGCGATGGCGGCGACTTTTGGGTCGATGGCCGCGCCGAACGGATTGAATACGATAACAAAACCGATGTCGTCAAACTGTTTTCCAAAGCCAACTTAAAACGCCTGGAAGGCAGCAAAACCACCGATGAAATGGAAGGCGAATTCATTTCCTACGATAGCCGCACCGATTTATTCACCGTCAACAATACCGCCGACGGCAATAGCAAACCGGGTGCAGGGCGGATTAAAGTGGTGATTCAACCGCGCACCGAAAACCAGGGCAAACCATGAATGCAACGGCCAAGCCAACTGAGCCCTGTAAGCTGACGCTGACTGTGCGCGGCTTACAAAAGAGCTACGGCAAGCGCATGGTGGTGCGCAATGTCGCTCTCACCGTGCGCTGCGGCGAAGTGGTGGGCTTACTCGGCCCCAATGGCGCGGGCAAAACCACCTCGTTTTACATGATTGTGGGTCTGGTGCCATCGGATGCGGGTGAAATTATTGTCGATGGGGTGGATATCTCCAGCCTTCCCATCCATCGGCGCGCGCAACTGGGTTTATCGTATTTGCCGCAGGAAGCCTCGGTGTTTCGCAAGCTAACGGTAGAAGAAAACATTCGCGCAGTGCTGGAATTGCAAAGAGTCGATGGCCGCCCGCTCAAAAACGATGAAATCGAACAACGCCTCAATACCCTGTTGGCCGACTTGCAAATTGAGCGGCTGCGTGAAAATCAGGCGCAATCACTCTCCGGCGGCGAGCGGCGGCGGGTAGAAATTGCGCGCTCCCTGGCCACCAATCCGCGCTTTGTTTTATTGGATGAACCCTTTGCCGGGGTCGATCCGATTGCCGTCATCGAAATCCAACGCATTGTCAGATTTTTGAAAGAGCGGCAAATTGGTGTCCTCATTACCGACCATAATGTCCGTGAAACCCTGGGGATATGCGATCATGCCTATATTATTAATCAAGGTGAAGTCCTGGCCAGTGGCAGGCCGGACGATATCATCGCCAATGAATCAGTCCGCCGGGTTTATCTGGGCGAACACTTCCGAATGTAAGATGCCATGAAAGCTTCACTGCAACTACGCACCTCGCAGCATCTGGCGCTCACGCCGCAGCTCCAGCAATCGATCCGCTTGCTGCAACTGTCCACGCTGGAACTACACCAGGAACTGGAACAAATGTTGGGCGAAAACCCGATGCTGGAGCGCAGCGACGATTTGCTCGATCATTCGATCCGGCTTTTGGCCGATGGTGCCATCAGCACCGCCCCGGTCAGCAATGAATTCAATACCGATGGCGGCAATGAGCGCCAGGGCGAACTCAATGGTAGCAGCACCAGCAGCAGCGACACCAATAGCAGCGCTGAAGGCGCTGAAAACAGCGCCAGCGAGGGGGCCGACAGCTTTGAAGGCAATGACAGCGACTGGAGTTTTGACGACGTGGCGCGGCCCCAAGGTAGCCCGGACGATGAAGATTCCCGCCCGCAACTGGAAGCCTGCGAAACCACCCTGCGTGAACATTTGCTGGAACAAATGCGCGTCACCCTGCCACCGGGACGCGACCGCGCCTTGCTCGAAATCCTGATCGATTGTGTGGACGAGCATGGTTACCTGGAAGAAAGCCTGGAAGATATTTTGGCGCGCATGCCGGAAGAACTGGAAATCGAACCCGAAGAGTTTTCCACCTCCTTAAAATTATTACAAAGCTTTGACCCGAATGGGGTCGGCGCACGCGACTTAAGCGAATGTTTGGTTTTGCAAATAAAACAATTGCCGAAAATTCCATTGGTCACGCGGCGCATGGCTTTGTGTATTGCACAACAGCATTTACAGCTCCTGGCACAGCGCGAGTTCAACAAATTGAAAAAAGTGCTCGATTGCGATGATGAAGACTTGCGCGAAGCCCAGGCTGTGATCAAATTGTGTCAACCACGCCCAGGCAGCGAATTTGGTGGCGGAAAAGCTGGTTACGTGGTGCCGGATGTGATCGTTAAAAAAGTTAAAAATCAGTGGCAAGTAACACTCAATCATGAGGCCATGCCGCGCTTGCGGGTGAACTCGATGTATGCCAATTTACTCAAACAAAACAAGGGTGAGCAAGCGTTGGGTGGGCAGCTTCAGGAAGCCAAATGGTTAATTAAGAATATGCGGCAGCGCTTTGATACGATACTGCGGGTGGCACAAGCGATTGTAGAACGTCAACGAAATTTCTTTGCACATGGCGCTGTTGCAATGCGGCCCCTTGTTTTACGTGAAATTGCTGATACACTGGGTTTACACGAGAGTACAATCTCACGTGTGACGACACAAAAGTTCATGCTGACCCCTCACGGCATGTTTGAGTTGAAATATTTCTTTGGCAGTCACGTTGCCACCGATGCGGGAGGGGAAGCTTCATCGACGGCAATACGGGCATTAATTCAGCAACTTATAGGAGCAGAAGACCCTAAAACACCACTTTCAGACAGTAAATTAGCAGATATGCTGGGGGAACAAGGGATGGTCGTGGCACGGCGCACGGTGGCCAAATACCGCGAAGCCCTGAAAATTCCGGCTGTAGCACTGCGCAAGGTTTTGTAGTTTCCCAGTTGCCCAAGTAAGCCTGAACCCTTTTAAAACTTTTACTTGCCAGCAACCCCATTTTTAGGAGTGTGTATGAACCTCACCATCAGTGGACATCATCTTGAAGTAACTCCCGCAATCCGCGCCTATGTGCAAAACAAGCTCGAACGCATAGTACGCCATTTTGACCAAGTCATCGATATGGCCGTCATTCTGACCATCGACAATAATTCTGAGAAAGATAAACGACAAAAAGCTGAAATTACGGTACGCGTGAGCGGCAAAGCCATTTATGTCGAAAGCGTTTCCGAAGACCTGTATGCGGCCATCGATACCTTGATCGACAAGCTGGACAGGCAAGTCTTGAAACACAAGACAAAAACCAAGGATCACCAGCACGAAGCCATCAAATATCTACCGGACGATACGTCTGATGAGGAAGAAGAACAAGCGGCTTGATTGATGCGCCAGCTTGGTTGAGTGGGTGGCTTGGCTGCCTGCTCAACATCTCCCCACCCGAAGCAAGTTTTACAAATCCAGGCGATCAATATAGCGCGCCGAACTATCCGGAAACACGCACACAATATTGGTCGGCGTCACACATTGCAGGCTAATTTCGCGGCAAGCAGCCGCAATCAGGCCGCTCGACAAACCCGCTGCAATACCATATTCCTTCGATAAAACCCGCGACATCTCAAAGGC
>CAMBDR010000522.1 GCA_945864765.1 Janthinobacterium lividum
GCATTTTTCACGATATTCAACAAAGCCTGCTCCATCAAATGGCTATCGATCTCAATCAAACCCGGCGCATCGCGCCGCCCCCATTCCAGCCGTATCCCTTTATTGCGGCACGGCTCGCGGTACAGTTGCACAATGCCTTCCAACAGCACCACCAAATCCGTCGGGCGGCGTTCCGGTTCCGGCATTTTTACTACCCGCGTGAAGCGTTCAATAAACTCACCCAAATGGCGGTTGCGGCGCTGCACCGCGTCAATCGCGGTGCCAAAGTCCACTTGATCCGCTTGCGTCAGTTGTTGCTGGTAAAACAGTAGCGATTCCAACACCGAACCCGTGGCCGCCACCGTGTTATTCACCTCATGCGCCAATACCCGCACCAGCTTTTCGTAGGTGGCTTTTTCCGAACTTTCCAATTCTTCGGTAATTTCTTCCAGCAGTAAAAACTGGCGCGCGAAGCCGCGATCAAAAAACTGGCTGCGCTGGCAGCGGTAGCGCCTGCCGTCGGCATCGGTCAACAGGCGCGCTTCGCCCGGCACCAGGGTGTCGAGCGCGTTTAACTGGGCCAGCAGGCTGTAGGCGCGCTGGCTGGCGGGTGCGCTGCCAGCTTGGGCCACACATTGCGCCAGCGTTAGCCCGGTGGCCTGCGGCAAACCCAGCAAGCGTTGCGCGCTGGCGTTGAGCAAGCTGATGCAGCCATCAAAATCAAAAACCACCACCGCGCTGGGGGTGGCTTCCAATAATTGCGCCAAAAAGCCGCGTTGCTCACCTAACTTTAAACGCTCTTGATACAGCGCATCGAGCATCTGATTAAAACTGTTTACCAAGCCCGGCAGTTTGTCTTGGGGGCTGGCGCGCATGCGCGCTGCGTAGTTGTGGTCTTGTAATAGCTCCTGAAATTGCTGCGCATAGTCCAGCGGTTGCATGGCTTTGTTAATGAGCTGCCAGCCGCCAATAAAGCTCAGTAATAAAAAACCTTCCAGCGCCATCATCCACTTGGCTTGCTGGTGAAATTGCACCAGCGTCAGGGTCAAAAATACCAGGTGCAGGCCAATCAGCCAGGCTTGCAAGCGTCTGCGCAAATTCATTGCTGCCCCTCGTGCAAATCATCGCCTAAATCATGGCTGTCAAGTTGCGTATCTTGTTGCATACCGTCCTCAGCTTCCCCTGCCATGCCATGTTTTTCCAACCGACGGTACAAAGCCGCGCGGCTCAAACCCAGGGCCTTGGCCACGCGTGAGATATTGCCCTGGTGCTGTTGCATCGCCGTTTCTATCATATGCCGCTCGACTTGTTCCAGCGTTAAACCATCCATCGCCAATTTGCCCTGCATGCTTTGCTCTTCGCTATGTTCGGCATCGATAAAGTCAGCCACATCCAGCAGCGGTTTGCCGATTAATAATAGCGTGCGCTCCAGCGTTTGCTTGAGTTGGCGAATATTGCCGGGCCAGGGCCGGGCGCTTAACCATTCCAGCGCCTGCGGGCTGAGTTTGACTTCATCCATCCCATATTCGCTGCTTAGTTGCGCAATCAAACGGGTGGCGAGTAAGGGAATATCACTCCTGCGCTCGCGCAAGGCGGGCAGGCGAATGGTGATCAGGTTCAGGCGGTAAAACAAGTCTTCGCGAAATTCCCCCGCCGCCACCAGTTCGGCCAACTCGCGGTTGGTGGCGGATACCACTCTTATATCCGCCTGAGAGGTTTGGCTGGCCCCCACGGCCTGGTAACTTTGATTTTGCAACACCCGCAGCAATTTAACCTGATCGCTACGCCCCAGTTCACCAATTTCATCCAGAAACAAAGTGCTTTGGAAGGCGCTGGCGATGTGGCCCTGACGGTCGGTTTTGGCATCGGTGAACGCGCCTTTGACATGGCCAAACATTTCACTCTCAAATAGCGATGAAGTAATCGCCCCCATATTCACCTTCACGGCAGACTTGCCCGCACGTGGGCTGTTGCGGTGCAAGGCATCGGCGATGAGTTCTTTACCGGTGCCGCTTTCGCCCAAAATCAACACCGCCGCGCGGGTTTTGGCGACCCGGCCCACGGTGGATAAGACTTTCAATAGTTCCGGGTGCTCGCCGATGATGTCGGCAAAATCAAATTGACTATCCAGTGCCTGGCGCTGTTGTTGCCGGGTTGGCGCGCTGTTGTTGCTATTGTTGCCGCCACTGCTGGCGGCGTTGTTGATTGGGTCGGCGCTGGCCAATTCCAGCGTGGTGCGGATCAATTGCACCAATTGCGCATTATTCCAGGGCTTGGTAAAAAAGTCGCTTGCACCCAGCTTCACGCCTTTTACCGCCAGCGCAATCGAACCCCAGGCCGTCATCAATAAAACCGGCAACTGTGGATAGCGCTGTTTGATATTGCTTAGGAGCGCCAAACCTTCTTCCCCGCTGGTTTGCATGGAAAAATTCATGTCCTGCAAGACCAGATCGACCGGGCTGGTAGCCATGCAGCCTTCCAGCACAGCCAGGGCTTGTTTCGGGTCGTCTGCAGTGACGGTGGCAAAGCCGGATTGTTTCAGCAATAAAGCCAGCGATACCTGTACCGATGTATCGTCATCGATAATCAAGATCCGGGTACGCGGCGCGCTTGCCGCTGCCGGGGTTGCCGAGGTTGCTGCTACTGTCGCTGAATTTGCTGACATGGTTTGAAGCGCCTTTTTGATTGAGATTATGCACCATAAATACGTAGCAGCAGCCACCCCGGCAAACCAAGGTAAAGCGCCGCGTTGCCGCCTGCCTCCAGCCAGTGCCGCACCCGATTTGCATGGTTGGGCCAGAGTAACAGGGTTGCCAGCGTACCGATTTCGATCAATGCACGCAGCGCCGCACCGCATAGTGTAACGCCAATTGCCCAGGCTGCCCACCACAACGTCAAACCTGTGGCATAGGCCTTCAGGCCAAAGCTGGTGTACTCGCCAAAACCGCTGCCGTAGGCGATGTGTTGATGCAGATAGTAGGCTGGCAGCGCCAGCGCGAGCGGGAGCAACACGTAGCGGGTAAAAGGCTGGCCCAAGCGCCCACGCCGTCTTGCCAGGCGCGCTTGTTCATACAGCGCCACGCGCGAGGGCGGGTGCGCGGACGCGCCGTCCGTGTGTGCTGGCGCGCCGTCCGCATGCGCCATTGCACGCGCCAGAGCCTGCGCCAGTGCGGGCGGATTGGCGAGCGCGAGGCCGTAGCGCCAGCGCTGGCCCGAGCTAAGTCGCAAGCTGGCACCGGGGCAGGGCAGGGGCCAGCGCCATGATTCGAGCGCAGCGATGTCGTGAAGCAGAATTTCGATGCGGTGTGCCCCCTGTGCCAGCACCAGCATGCCGTTTTCTATCGTGGCGCGCGCCGTAAAGGCCAGCAGTATGCACCAGCAAGCCGCCTCCGGGACCAGGAACAGGCCAGTGAACATGCGAATTTGCGCCAGCGTGTTGCCGCGCAAGGCATCGTTTTGCAATATCATTAGCCCCATCCAAAGCAAACTGGCGCGCGCGAAGCAGCGCAATAGCCCGGCGGCCACGCGCGCGGCGGGCGGGAGTACGGACAGCTTGAGCGGAAAGGCTGTTGCCCGTGCAGTTTTAGCTTCTGCTGCCGCGATACTTTTCGCATGATATGTGCGCCACCACGGCCTTGCCGCCACGGCTGCCATGGCGTTGATGGCTGCCAGCAACAGCAGCAAGGCCAGCGCCGTCGGGCCGACCCAATTGCCCCACATCACCATCAGCGTGCGTGGTGGCGTGCGCAGCGCTATTTCTCCAATGACCAGGGTTTGTTCGCCCATGCGGCTGGCAGCGCTCACACTACCCGTTGCATCGATTACGCCGCTGTAGCCGTTGGTGGTCACGCGAAATTGTGGCAGGCGGGTTTCGATGCTGCGAAACGCCGCCACCGCCTGATGCAAGCTGGCCCCTTGCGGCCAGTCGGTGAACCAGGCATCGTTCGACATGGTTAAAATTGCCTGCGCGCCCAGTCTGGCTCCGGCAATGCCCAGGCTGGGATCGACATCGTCCAGGCAAATCAGCGGCAACACCGGAATTTCGCGCCCGTCGGCCAAACGCAGCGGGAACACGCGCGCGCCATTGCCGGGCCGCCAAGTCCCCGTCCATGGTAGCCAGCGCCGCAGCCGTGGCGAGTCGAGCCAGGGCGGCACATATTCGGTAAGGGGAAACAGCCGGGTTTTGCGGTAAAAGCCCAACAGACCGGTGCCGGGGGCGGCGACGGCGGCGGCGTTGTATTCGCCTGCGGCATCGCGGTCGTAGGTGCCGAATACGAA
>CAMBDR010000523.1 GCA_945864765.1 Janthinobacterium lividum
GCCGAGTTGAAGCGGCACACTTGGCAGATGTCGGAGGCGTTCGGGTTGGACTCGCGCATTGATCGCTATCAGGGGAAGCGCCCCATTGGCTTCTACCGCTGGGATATGGAATGCCTGATAGATGTGATGAGCATGGCGCTGAATGATACAAGGGCGTATCCTTCGAAGGACAGTTCTGCGTACTTGGCGCTCAAAATGCTGCATGACAGACTCAAGAAAGAGTACAGCCGTGCCTTTGATTGAATCCGAAAGGGCGAACCATGGGGCGTTGCCCGGTATGTAAATATAATTCAGGTGACGAATTTGTTTTCTCACCTGAATGGGATAATACGACGAGGGAGAACGAAACGATGCGAACGATTTCAATATCATTTATTGCACTATTTTTTCTGGTTGGCGGTATCGCGCATTTTGTCTGGTTGGATACCTTCATGAGTATCATGCCAGCGTATTTGCATTATCATAAGGAATTGGTGATTATCAGTGGTGTGTTCGAGTTGTTGGGGGCTGGCGGTATTGTGCTTCCCTGGACACGCCGTTTTGCGGGCGTTGGATTAATTGCCTTGTCCATCGCTGTGTTTCCCGCTAACATTAATATGGCCATGCACCCTGAAAATTTCCCGCAAATCCCGGTGAGTTTTTTGTATGGTCGCTTACCTTTGCAGTTTCTTTTTATATGGCTTATCTGGTGGGCTGTTACACCAATGCCAAGCAAAAAATGAGCAAAAAGTGAGCAAACAGGGGCCAATCGAGTCTGACGCCATTGCTTATTCAACGACTAAAGCAAAGGTGCGGAATGTGCCAATCAGGGCAGCCAGATAGCAGAGTGCCTTCAACGATTGAGGGCAATCCCCCACTGATTACAACACCTTCGTTTTAAAACACTTATGTTTTAAAACAAAACTGTTTTAAAAATCTTGTTGTGATATGATACCCTCACCTTGTCAAACAGTGGGGGCATGATGACCGATTACAGCCAAAAGTCCTACGGGCGCAATGCCGAAGTGGCCAGCATTTTGGCGCACTTTCTGGCCGGGCGCGATATTTCCATGCATGGCCCGCGTCGGCTGGGCAAAACCTTTGTGCTGGAACGTCTGACCGAGCGTGCGCCGCATCAGGGTCTTCGCTGCCTGAATATTGACCTGGCAGGCTACACCGAAGTGCAACAGGTACACCGCCGCCTGTGTGAAATCATCAATGCCGACCAATCCCTGCCCCAGCAGGCGGGCAAATTGCTCAGACAAAAATTCGCCCAACTGATCAACCCGCAACAAACCGACAGCCTGCAAAAAAACCTGCTCGGCATGGATTGGGAAAACTATCTGGAAAAACTGCTTGCCACGCTGGACAAGGACACCAATCTGAAATGGGTGATTTTGATTGATGAACTACCGATCTTTCTCAAAGCCCTGCACGATAGCGGCGAAGCAGGCGTGTTGGCGGCGCGCAATTTCATGAATGGCTTTAGTCGCCTGCGCGCCAGCCACAAAAACGTGCGATGGCTGATTACCGGCTCCATCGGAATCGAGCCACTGGCCAACAAGGGACAATACATGGGGGCCTTGGCAAAATTTCACCAATTTCTGCTGAGCACCATCTCCGAGCCACAAGCGATTGATTTATTGCTTGACCTCGGCCAATCCGGCCTGATTTTTGGCCGCAGCCAAATCACGCCGCAGGAAGCCGCCGCGCTCACCCGTGCCATCGTCTGGCGTTCGGCCTATTATCTGGAAGAATTGGCCAAGCAATTGCCGCCCGTCCCGGCCACGGAAGCGGCGCATGTGCAACAGAATCTGGCCGCCGCCCAAGCGGGCCTGCTGGCCCCGCACAACAAAAGCAGCCTTGGCGCATGGGAAGAGCATATCCGCAAGCACCACGCCCCGCCCCAGGCCAAATTGAGTTTTGCCATCCTTGGCCAGCTCTGCCGCCATGAAACCGGCTTGACGCTGAACGCGCTCATGCCCGCGCTGGCCGATCCGACCCTCGCTATGGATTTCGTGCGGCAACACTTGCTGCTCCTGATTATCGAAGGCTTGTTGCACCAGGAAGCAGTGGGCGAAGACGATGCGCCGTATGTGTTCCGCATCCCGTTGGTGCGCCAGTGGTGGCAGCGTTACCGCCCGCAAGCGACGCTGTGAAAGTGGCATCATGAACAATTTCGACCTCAGCCTGTTCAACCCGGCCAGCCAAAGCGAAGCCAATTTTGTGGCCAATTTTATTGCGCGACAAAAAGAATTACAGTACTTTCTGGCCCACTTGCGCAAAACGCCTGCCAATCAGGCGGCGAAGCATCACTTAATCATCGCCCCGCGCGGCTTTGGCAAAACCTCGCTGCTGCGCCGCCTGCACATTGCCTTGCGCAGCGATGAGTTCAAGCACAGCCTGATTCCGCTCGGGTTTCGGGAAGAGCAACACAACGTCATCAGTCTGGATTTGTTTTGGCGCAACTGCCTGCAATCACTGCTGGAAACCCGCGAAGACGAAGCCGCCAGCCCAGCCGAATTGCAAACCCTGGACGATCTGTGGCAAGCGCACGCGCCACGCGGCGCACTCAAGCGTGAACAACAGGACGGCCAGCCCGCCATGCAAGCGGTTATGGCGCATTGCCACAGCCTTGGCAGGCGACCGGTGCTGTTAATCGACAACCTCGACGCCTTGCTGGCCGGGTTGGAAAAACACCAGTGGGGCTTGCGCACCTGCTTACAGATGAGCAACGGCCCGATCCTGATTGCCGCTGCCTCGCGCTACCCGGAACCATTGAGCGATCCGGGCGCGGCGTTTTTTGATTTTTTCCGCATCACGCAACTCGAACCCTTGCCCGACCATGAAGTCATGACCTGCCTGCGCCAGCTTGCCCACCTGCGTGGCGCGCGCGGTGCGGGCGTGGCCGAGCTGCTGGAAACCGATCCGGGCCGCGTCAGCGCGCTCAACACCATGGCCGGTGGCAACCCGCGCACGCTGGGCGTGCTGTATTCGGTGCTGGAAACCCATATGAGTGACGACGTGCTGGCGCAATTGCAAGCCATGCTTGATCAATTTACCGGCTGGTATCAGGCCCGCACCGAAGAACTGCCGCTGCAATCACGCGCCGTATTCGACGCCTTGGCCCTGAACTGGAACCCGATGACCGCCGCCACGTTGGCCACAGCCACCGGGCTTGATACGCAGTCGGTTAATAGCCACCTGAATCGGATGGAAAAAAGCGGCTACGTCGAAAGCGTGGCCTTGACGCACCACAAAAAGGGCCGCAGCGGCTATCAGGTTAGCGAGCGTTTTTACAACATCTGGTACTTAATGCGCAACGGCTCGCGCCGCACGCGGCAAACCATCGGCTTTCTGACCCGCTTCCTGCAAGCCTGCTTCAGCCCGCGTGAACGCTTTAAAATGGCCATGGCGCGCTTGCAGGATGGCGAAGTACGGCCAGAATCGATGGTGGCGATTGCTAACAGCATTGAACACACGGGGCTGCGCAAACAGTTGCTGGACAAAGCCAGCCTGGTGCTGGGGGATGAGGACGAAGACTTTCAGCAATATATTACGGACTTGCGCAATAAACCCAGCGGTATGGCGACCGTGGTTGCAGCAGAATTGCGGCAAAAAGCCATTCAACAAATGGATCTTGGGCAATTTGCCGAAGCGGAAAGTCTGCTGGGCCAGGCGATTGATCGCGATAAAAAATATGCCAAACCGTGGGTTACCCTCGGTTATTTGTATCACATACACCTGGCACGCTACGACGAAGCAGAAAGCGCTTATCGCAAGGCCATTGCCCTTGATGCAAAATATGCCGCACCATGGAACAACCTCGGCATCCTGCTCGAAGACCACCGCAAATGCTACGATGAAGCAGAAAGCGCTTATCGCAAGGCCATTGCCATTGATGCAAAGTATGCCTCGCCATGGAACAATCTCGGCCTCCTGCTCGCAGACCACCTCAAACGCTACGACGAAGCAGAAACCGCTTATCGTAACGCCATCGCCATTGATGCCAGCGCTAGGCGCGCACGGGCAAATATTGCCGACCTGTGGCAAGACTACTTGGGCAAATACGCCGAAGCACTTGCTGCATGGGAAAAATATCGTTCACTAACAGATGGGCACTATGCATTGGGCGAATGCGCACTGCTTTACGCTTTGCATTTGCAGCAACCAGATGAAGCAATCCAGTATGCAGCCCAACTCAAAAAAACTGCCGTTTACCCACCTACCCACCAACTGCTGCAAGCGGTAATTGCCTGGTCCGACGGTAAGGCC
>CAMBDR010000524.1 GCA_945864765.1 Janthinobacterium lividum
TGCTGGAACCATGACAGCTGGAGCTGGGACGGCAAGCAATTTATCCATACCGCCTCATCCAGCACTGGCATGTGCAGGCTGATTGCCGCAGGCGGCCCCTGGTCATTGCCCACCATTGTCACCGAGCTGCGCCAGCCACCCCGCTGAACACACAGCCATCTACGCGCTTAAGCATAGGGCAAATACACCGAGAAAACCGTGCCCACGCCCGCCTCGCTTTGCACGTCGATCCGCCCCTTGTGCTTGGCCACGATCTTTTTTGCAATATCCAGCCCCAGGCCACTGCCCTCACCCGTTGGCTTGGTGGTAAAGAAGGGGTCAAAAATACGGTTGCGGATATTCTCCGGGATACCGCCGCCGCTGTCGCCCACCGATACCACCGCCTCCCCGCCCTCTTGCCGAATGCCCAGGGTCAGCGTGCCCCGGTATTGCATGGCATGCAGCGCATTGTTGATCAAATTGGTCCAGACCTGGTTGAGCTCGTCCGGCAGACAGCGCAAGGGGGGAATGTCCTGGTAGTTTTGCACCAACACCGTGTCGTTTTTGATTTGACTGTGGTAGATCGTCAAGACCGTATCCAAACTGTCACGCAAGCTGGTTTCGATCATTTCGGCGTTGTGATCCACCCGCGTGAAGGCGCGTAGCGCAAACACAATTTTGGCAACGCTGGCCACCGCCGTGTTGATGTTGGCACTGCTGTGGATGATGTTGGCCACGCTGGCAGCGGTGCCCAGGATGAAAGCGCTGTGCGGGTGCAATAGCAGCGGCAGGTAGCGGTTCAGGTGGGCGTGCGCGCGCAACTGCACCAACACGCCAGCCTGATGGCGCGCATCCGCCACGCCCTGCGCTTGCAATTGCCCGCTGGTCTGGCGGATCAGGCTGCGCTCTTCGCGGCTGGTGAGCACATGGCCCGGCTCCCTGGCATTGCCAATGAGTTGCTGGAACAGTGCTTGCTGCGGGTCGTCCAGCATCTTGTACAGGCGCGGTATGCTGTCCAGCACATCGTTCAAGGCCTGGGCAATGCTGGCCCCGCTGGATTTGACCGCACCAATGGGGGTGTTGATTTCGTGCGCCACATTGGCCACCAATTGGCCGAGCGACGCCATTTTCTCGCGTTGCACCATCTGCGCCTGCGATTCGGTATTGGCCAGCGCAATCGCCGCCCAGGCGCACAGGGTGCGGAAGATGGCGGCTTCGCGCGCGTGATAAGCGTGCGGGCGCACGGTCTGGACCGTCATTACGCCCAGCAGGTGCTCACCCGCCAGCAGGGGCGCAAACATAACGCTCAGGGTATCGAGCGTACCAGGGATGGTGCCGTCGCTACCGGGTGCAAAATCAATCACCAGCTCGCTACGCTCACGCGCGCAACGCGCTGCCGGGCGCACCGGGTCGTGCAAGGAAAAAACATCCGGCGGGGAAGCTTGCCCGGCTTCCACCCCAAACACCATTCTGAGTACGCTTGCGTCCGCCTCCAACTGGTAAATTTCAAAGGTGGTGACGTCCAGCAGCGCATGCACATGGGTGTCCAGCGCGCTGAAGATGGCGTGCGTCTCCAGGTTGGCGGTAATGTCGCGCCCCACCGCGCCCAGTTGTTTCAGCGTGCTATTGGCTTGCGCCAGGGTGCGATTGGCTTGCTCCAGCGCGTCGGCGCGCTCGGCATGGGCGGCGGCCAGTTTGCGGTGGTGTTCGCCATCGGCCCAGGCTTTTTGGGTTTCGTGGCTCACTTGGATGGCGCTGGCGCGGTTGGTGGCTTGGCTACTGTGGATTTTGGCGTGGGCGGCAATGGCTTGCTTGGCCAATTGGTAGGCCTTGGCGCTGTCGCCGCTTTTGGCGTATTCGTCGGCCAGCGCTTCCAGCAGTTCGCCCGGCAGGGTGAAGCCGATGATGGTGGCGGCCACCTCTTGCGCCTGTTGCAGGTAATGCAGTGCCGCGCTGGCTGCGCGCATAAGGGTCGAGGGCGGTGGCGGGGGCAGCAGCGGGGGCAGCAGCGGGGGCAGCAGCGGGTAGCGGGCATGGATGTCGGCCAGCACGCGCAAGGCGTCGATCTGGTAATTGGCATGCACTTTGGCCGCGGCCAGCGCGGCGTGCGCCTGGGTTAGTGCATCTTGCGGCTGGCCCAACTGCAACAGCGCACGGGCTTGGCCGCGCAGGGCGCTAAACAGCAAGGCGGCACCACCGAGCGCGTTGGCGCGCTGTTCCAGCAAAACAAAGCTGGCCAGCGCACCGTTGTAGTGTTGCAAATCCAGATCGACATCACCCAGATAGCCCAGCGCAATCGCATAATCGTGCGAAGAGGCCAGTGGTGCCATCAGCGTCATCGCTTCACATAGCAGTTCGCGCGCGGCTTCCGGGCGCTGCGCCAGGCGCAAGGTTTCGGCGGTTTGGCGCAGCGCCACCCCGATACTGATCGGCCAGGCACGGGGTCGGGCCAAGTCCAGGCCGCGCTGCATCCATTCCAGCGCGGCGTGGTGGTCGTTGAGCATATTGAAGGCGTCACCCAGGTGGATGGCGGCGAAGATGGCACGGCGGCTTTGCCCGGTGGCCAATGCCAGCGTGTAGCAGGTGCCGTCATGGCGGATGGCGGCCACATGTTCGCTACTGAGGGCGGCGGCAACGGCAAAAAAACCTTCCACCCAGGCGCTAGCAGCCGGGTGCAGATTGACGCTAACACGGGCAAAATGCGCGCCCCAGCTTTGTTTGGCGCTGACCACATCGCGCAGTGCCGCCATATTGGCCAGGGTCGCCTCGGCAATCGTGCGCCGCACCGGGTCGTTATGCGGGGCAGCAATCGCCGCCGCCAGTTCGGCGTCGCGGCGTGTGGCATCACCTTGGCCACCGGCGATTATGGTTTGCAACCAATGAACGTCGGCGCAACCGATTGCATCCTGACAGACGACAAAGCCGCGCATGGCTTGCGCAGCCAAGGCGGCGCTGTCATCCAACTCGCCCAATAAAAACTTCGCCTCGCCACGAATGAGCGTCAGCCGCGCGGCCATGCCCAACGCTTCCGGATCGGCCAGCCCAGCCAATCCAGCCAATTCGGCCAGCCCAGCCAGATCGGCCAGCCCAGCCAACTCGACCAAGGCGCTGGCGGCAAGGCAATCTTGCGCCTGATCAGCCAGCGCCAGTGCCCGCGCCGTATCGCGCTCACGCAGTTGCCAGGCCAAGGGCAGCAGCGCGGCCAACCGTTGGTGGGCGGGTGCGTCGGCAGCGGCGCTCACGGCGGCCTCCAGCCGGGCGAGTGCCTCCCCGGTGCAGGCGAACTCCAACACCAGATTCATGGCACTGAAACCGCAAGCGCCAATTTTGACAATTGCTCCATGTCACCTCCTAAAAATATGTACGTCATTTTAGAGGCTTTTTGCGGCCAATGGTGGCATTTACTGCGAATTATTACCTCGCCAAAATAAACCACCCGGCCATGCAAGACAGGTGCCTGCCAATGGCAGGCTGGTTTCAGAGCGCGACAGCACGGCCGCTCAGGGTCTGCAACAAGGCATTGGCGCGTGCTCTTTCCTCGCCCGACATGCCGGGCAGGTCAGCGCGCAAGGCGGCATTGAGCGCGGCGGCAAGTTGCGCTTGCCCGGCCAGGGTTTGACTATCCAGACGTGCTTCGATCAGGCTATACACTTCTTCCCGCACCGTAGGCGCGCTGTGGCTGAGGTATTGCTCCTGCAGCGCAATATTGTAGGGTTGGTGTTGGTTCAGATACCAGATGCGTTGGGAGATGGCGGCGTTGCGCAGTTGCGGATCGGGGTTGCTGGCTATCTGCGCCAGGTAGCCGTCTATCTGCGCGGAATAGGTGGCGTCGCTGCGGGTGCCCAGATCGGCAATCAAATCCACGATGCGTGCCTTGGCGTTGGCGGTGGGCGTGCTGCTCTCGCGCTGAATCAAGCCTTCCAGCAAGCCGACATCTTTGAGCCTGGCGTCCTGGATCAACTGGTACAGGGCTTGGGCCAGTTGCGGCTGATTGGATGAGAAAAATGTATCGATGATCAAAGCGCGCGCCTGGGGGTCACGTTTGAGTTCGTGCAGGTTTTTTCTGATCCGGCTTTTTTCTTCCGAAGAGAGCGTGCCAACACGATAGGCTCGCAAGCTTTGTTCAAACTGATTGCGCTTGTGCGCCTCGGCTGATGCGGCAAGCGGCGCGGGTAATGTTGCGGCGGGTGCGGGTGCTGCTGACAGGAAGGCCGCAAAGGGTGATTGCGTGCCCGCCAAGGGGGAACGGGTGGTGCGT
>CAMBDR010000525.1 GCA_945864765.1 Janthinobacterium lividum
ATTAAAGTATTTGATTTTTTCGCTGGTTGTGGCGGCACCAGTTGCGGTTTTCAGCAAGCCGGGCTCGATATTGTGTTGGGGCTGGATCTGGACGCTGACGCTGCGGCCACGTATCGCCACAATTTTCCCAAAGCCGATTTTCTGGAAAAAGATATCACTACCGTCGATACCGATATTCTCGCGCCGTGGCTGGCAGAGCGGCAGCAGCCAGTGCTGTTTTGTGGCTGCGCGCCATGCCAGCCTTTCTCGAAGCAAAATCGGCAACGCCAGATTAAAGATCCACGTAAAAACCTGTTGGCTGAATTTGCACGCTTTATCCAAAGCTGGCTGCCAGAATATGTGTTCGTTGAAAATGTCCCTGGCTTGCAGCGCTTAAAAAGCAACGATGGCCCATTGCCAGAATTTATTGCCTTACTTACAGCGCTTGGGTATCACCATGATATTCAAGTTTTGCCTGCGCTATGGTTTGGCGTCCCGCAAACCCGTGAGCGATTGGTGCTGTTAGCCAGTCGTATTGGCCCCATTGCCTTACCCGAGGCAACCCATGGTCTTGGCAAGCAAGCTTTTAGTACCGTGCAAGAATGGATCGGCGGCTTGCCTCCTTTAGCCGCCGGGCAAACCGATCTTCATGATGCGGATCATCGCGCAGCCGTTTTGTCGGAAACCAATTTACAGCGCATTAGCGCCACACCCGAAGGCGGGGGAAGGGAAAATTGGCCCGCCAATCTGGTGTTGGATTGCCACAAAGATCATAAAGGTCATACCGATGTTTACGGGCGTTTGGCTTGGCGCAAACCAGCGGCGGGTTTAACAACCCGGTGCATCAGTTATTCCAATGGCCGTTTCGGCCACCCCGATCAGAATCGCGCCATCAGTGTCCGTGAAGCAGCGTGCTTGCAAACATTCCCCCGTAGTTTTATGTTTAGCGGTAATTTGAATTCAAGGGCAAGGCAAATTGGTAATGCCGTGCCGCCCCTGATGGCGCGCACAATCGGTGAAGCATTGCTTGAGCATGCACTTGTCAATTGCCCGTAGTAATGGGTAGGCTGCCGCGTCCGGCGGATTGGCCAGATATTGATCCGATGTTGGTCAGATGTTGAATGGTGCCCGCACTTCTTCAGGGGGAATTTAAATACGTGTATGCGTGGTTCTTTTTTTGAGGCGCAAATTATTTTTCTTGCCTTAATTCTGGTAACCTGAACCGACATTCAACCAATGTTGTGAGGCAACCATGATGGAAGAAATTTCCCACGCCAATTACTTATTGATGGGCCCCGGCCCCATCAATTGTGATCCCAGGGTATTGCGCGCCATGGGCACGCAAGTGATGGGTCAGTTCGATACCCATTTTCGCCAATCCATGAAAGAAACCATGGCTTTGTATCGCCAAGTGTTTCGAACCAAAAACGAGTGGACTTTGTTGATTGACGGCACGGCCAGGGCGGCCATCGAATGCGTGATGGTGTCGCTAATCGAACCGGGGGAGCGGGTGTTGGTGGCCAGCTTTGGCCGTTTTGGGCAGTTGATGGTTGAAATTGCGCAACGGGTCGGGGCCGAGGTTTGCATCGTCGAAGCCCCTTGGGGCACAGTGCTCGACCCCGAACAAATTGAAGTGGCGATCAAACAATATCATCCCAAGCTGCTGGCGATTTGCCAGGGCGATACTTCGACCACCATGTTGCAGCCACTGGATCAAATCGGCCATATCTGCCGCGAAAATGGTGTGTTCTTACAAGTCGATGCGACCGCATCATTAGGTGGCGCACGCTTGCCCACCGATGCCTGGCAAATCGATTGCGTTACCGCCGGCTTGCAAAAATGTTTGATGGGACCATCCGGGGCTGCGCCGATTACCCTCAGCGATCAGGTGGCGCATGTGATCCAGCGCCGTCGCCACATTGAAGAAGGGTTGCGCCCACCCGGCTACGTGGCGGGCGAAGGTGTGCGCATTGCGTCCAATTATTTTGATTTGGCCATGATTATGGAGTACTGGTCATCCAAAGCCTTAAATCACCACACCGAAGCCACCACCATGTTGTATGCCAGCCGCGAATGTGCCCGTTTGTTTGTGGCCGAAGGCTATGCGGCGGTGGCGCGCCGCCATACCATTTGTGGCAATGCCATGGTGGCCGGGGTGGAAGCGATGGGTTTGACCGTGTATGGCGACAAGCGCTATAAAATGCCGAATGTGACCGGCGTGCTGATACCGCCAGGGGTGGATGGCGACAAGTTGCGCGCGGCCTTGTTGAAAGTATTCCACATCGAAATCGGTTCCTCCTTCGGTCCCTTGCATGGAAAAATATGGCGTATCGGCAGCATGGGTTACAACGCTCACCCCGATTGCGTGCTCACCACCTTGTGCGGGTTTGAAACCGTGTTGCATGGCTTTGGTGTGAAGATGACACGCGGCGCAGCAGTTGATGCAGCATGGCAAGTATTTCGCGAGGCCGAGATGCTTTGATGGTGATATGCAGTGAATTCGGGATGACCCTGTTACGTGAATGGTTGCGCTGCACAAAAATCCTGATTCAGGCATACTGTACGCCTTGCGTGCGCAATCGCCGCGAAACTGTCGAAAGCATCGAAAGCATCGATACTGTGCGGCGAATTTTTGATTATTTTTTTCAAGGAATTGAATATGACCATTAAAGTGGGTGATCGTTTGCCAGAAGGCAAACTGGCAGAATTTATTGAAACCGAAACCGAAGGCTGCTCGCTCGGGCCAAATACCTTTAGCGTCAGTGACTTGACCAAGGGTAAAAAGATTGCAATCTTTGGTTTGCCTGGTGCGTACACACCAACCTGTTCGGCCCAGCACGTGCCCGGCTATGTGGCATTGGCTGAGCAATTGAAGGCCAAGGGCGTGAATGAGATCTGGTGTATTTCGGTGAATGACGCATTCGTCATGGGGGCTTGGGGCCGCGATCAAAAAGCCACAGGCACTGTGCGCATGATGGCCGATGGCAATGCTGATTTTAGCAAAGCCCTGGGTTTGGAAGCGGACTTCAGCAAGTTTGGCATGGGCACCCGTTCGCAGCGTTATTCGATGTTGGTCGATGACGGCGTGGTAAGCCAATTAAATGTGGAACAAGGCGGCGCGTTTGAAGTATCGAACGCTGAAACCATGCTGGCACAGTTGGGCTAAGTCTGGATTTGCGGCAATGCAGATGGGCTGCGGTGTGGCTCATCTGTGTGCCTGAATAGAAAAATTGATAATGCTACCTCAAAGAACCATCAAACAAAGCGTGCAAACCATTGGTGTGGGCTTGCATTCGGGCACCAAGGTTGAATTAAAAATCAGTCCGGCAGCGGTGAATACGGGTATTGTGTTTCGTCGGGTTGATTTGCAGCCGATTGTCGAATTCCCGGTTAGTGCTGCAATTGTTGGCGAAACCCGCATGGCTTCCACCTTGGTGAAAAATGGGGCCAAGGTTTCTACGGTCGAGCATTTAATGTCCGCCTGTGCCGGCTTGGGTTTGGATAATCTGATTATCGATGTCAGCGCCGAAGAAATCCCGATCATGGATGGTTCGGCCTCATCGTTTGTTTATTTATTGCAACAGGCGGGCGTCAAAGAACAAAACGCGGCGCGTCGATTTATCCGCGTCAAGAAAACGGTTGAAGTGCGGCAAGGCCAGGGCGCGGCTGAAAAATGGGCGCGGCTGGAACCGCATAATGGCTTCAAACTGGATTTTTTCATTGAATTCAATCATCCTGCCGTCGATGGCACGGCGCAAAACGCGCAGGTTGATTTTGCCGAAGTGAGCTATGTGGCCGATGTGGCACGGGCGCGCACTTTTGGCTTTATGCAGGATGTGGAAACCCTGCGCGAACTGGGTCTGGCGCGCGGTGGATCAATGGGTAATGCGGTAGTCATGGATGAATATCGTATCTTGAACAAGGGTGGTTTGCGCTATGACGATGAATTTGTCCGGCATAAAATCCTGGATGCGATTGGCGATTTATACCTGGTTGGACACCCTTTGCTGGCTCATTTCGTGGCGCACAAATCGGGCCATGCCCTCAATAATCTGCTGCTGCGCCAATTGTTGGCGCAGCCCGATGCGTATGAACTGGTGAGTTTTGATGATCTCAAGCAGGCACCGTAGTCCTACGCACAACAAATGGCCCAGGAATGGGCCATGGAGTAAGGCACCTGCTCCAGGCCGGAATGACTTATACGCAGGTAATGGTGATGTTGGTGACAGCCGCATCGGTCGTAATG
>CAMBDR010000526.1 GCA_945864765.1 Janthinobacterium lividum
CTCACCTACCCCAAAGACCGTTGCCGCCTGATTATGGATGCAATGCGCGAATTCAAGCTCTGCTATTTCTTGCCCGAACAGCGAGACACCCTGATCATCCCCGCGCTATTGCCGCCCGGTGCCCCGCCATTCAGATTTGACAAAACCGGGTCACTGGCGTTTTGCTTCGACTTTGCCAGCTTCCTGCCGCGCCATGTGTTGCCGGAATTAATCGTCAACCGCCACCGCGAAATTGTGGATCAAACCGTGTGGCAGCACGGCGTCTTGCTCAGTCATCCGCATTCCGAAGCCCATGCCCTGCTGGAAGTGGATTACCACTTACGCATCCTGTCGATTTGGGTCAACGGCCAGCAAGCACGCGATTATTTGATGCTCATCCGTGACGAAATCCACACCATCCTGGCCCGGCTCGATATCGATTATGAAGAACTGCTGACCCTGGCCGCCAGCGCCCGCATCGGCCCACCCGCACGGCGCGCCAGCGCCGCAGAAACCGCCCCGTACCAGCAAATATTGGCCCACGACAACCGTAGAGTGCCGGAATATATCAGCCGTTCCGGCACCTGCTACGATGTGCAAAAGCTATTGCAGGGTGTAGTAAGCGCCCAGACCTTGGCGCAGGAACGCAAGCAGTTTATTGTCAACATCAACCACAGCCGCGTGGGAAATGTTACGCTGGCAGACCAGATTGATGAAAGTTTTAATCAGCGTGACTAAATCGCATCGGGTAGGCTGGCGAACGCATCAAGCCATTCTAATCCAAGAATGATGATTTGAGCTGGTTGCTGGGCGTCACGCAAAACATGGGTGCCATCAATCAGCCATCAATCAGGCTATACTCGGGTTTGATGCGGTGGTATGATTTGCCTGCGAGTCGTAATGTGGCTTACCGGATTTGCTGGCATCAAATCAGGCAAAGAATATGGGGGATGTTGACATGAACACGGTGGTAAGGAAATTTAAGCAGAAAGTATCTGAGAAGGTAGCAGATCAAAAAGTTAGTAACCATGAGAAGCGCCGCCTTTTTGGACATGAAATTGCCCAGGTTAATGAAAAAACCATGCAATTCCTGGAAGAAAAAATTCCGGAATTAGCCGTTGGCGCTTTAAATCAAGCCTATTGCAATGCGTTGGCATCGGGGGCGACGGTGCTGGAAGCCGTGGACGGCGCATTGGTTGAAACTGCACCAGATGGCAGTCGGAAGTTTATTCAATCCTTGCCAGCGCCGTATAGCGTTAAATTGGGCAGCAAGCGTATCCGGCGAGCTGACTGATGAGTAAAGAAGTGCCGCGCCTACGCATGTTTGCCGGCCCCAATGGCTCTGGCAAGAGTTCAATTAAGGATGCCTTACCTGCCAATTTACTGGGTTTTTATGTCAACCCGGATGAAATCGAAAAAGTGATTCGTCAACAGCATTTTTTTGATTTGGCAGTGTATCAACTGGCAACCAGTGCCCCAGAGATCCTCGGGTATTTTTGCAATTCCGAATTTCTGATCAATGCAGGTTTGCTGCCGCAAGCGCAACAATTGATTTTTGCAAACGGTAAATTGGATTTTGGCGGTATTGAAGTCAATTCTTACTTTGCATCGGTTTTATCTGACTTTATCCGAAATAAAATGCTGGAACAAAGAATTTCCTTCACGTTTGAGACCGTGATGTCATCCCGTGACAAAGTTGCCTTTTTGAAAAAGGCGCAAGAATGTGGCTTCCGGACTTACCTCTATTATGTGGCGACAGAAAACCCGTTGATCAATATTGAGCGTGTCAATTATCGGGTTCGCAATGGTGGGCATCCTGTGCCAAAAGACAAAATCATCAACCGTTATCATCGCTCGCTGGCGTTATTGTACGAAGCAACCCGTTATACCAACCGCGCCTATATTTTCGATAACTCATTGGCGCTACGGTTACCAGTGGCAGAAATCACCAACGGCCAAGAATTGGAAATGAAAACTGAAGTCATGCCAATTTGGTTTAAGACGGCATTATGGGATAAGTTTGAATCTGACTTTGCAGATTAATGGTTTCGTAATACAACCGGGTCGAATGCCTGCATGATGCTTTCCTTGGTGGGTGCAGCATCACAGCGATGCTGCCTGAGATCGTCGATTTGAATTCGCGCTATCCGATTTGGTCGTGGGGAATGTATGCAGGATGATGTTCTGGCACAGTTTGGCAAGCGTGTTGTTGGCATTGGATGGCG
This sequence comes from Janthinobacterium lividum, assembly GCA_945864765.1. Classification (GTDB taxonomy): domain Bacteria; phylum Pseudomonadota; class Gammaproteobacteria; order Burkholderiales; family Burkholderiaceae_D; genus CAMBDR01. Next base: position 2,205 of record CAMBDR010000526.1, read on the forward strand.
CGGGGGAGGCGAATCAGGCGCTTGCCGGAATTTCTTCTGCTGATGAAGTTTGAGCGCAAGGCTTGGCTTATACTGTTTGTTTTGATGGCTTGTAGGTGGCTGGCATGAAAAAGAGAGAAATTGAGCAGGCCTTGCAAGGTTTGCCACGCACTGCGGTAGTTGCGTTTGGCGTGCGCGCTGCAATGAGGGTGTTGCCGATGCTGGCAAGCACTGGCGAAGATGGGCAAGTGGGTTTTTTGTGCTGGAAGGTCGATGAGCGGGCGCGAAATCTATTGGCGATACTTCGGGCATATAATGTTGGGCTTTTGACGGTGTTTGGCAACGACGCCACTGCCACTGCCGACGACACCTACACCACCACCGCCGCCACCTACACCGCTGACGCCGCAACCGCCGCTGACGCTGCCGCAGCCTACACCGCTGACGCCGCCGTCTACACCGCCGCCGCCTACACCGCCGACGCCGCCGCCTACACCGCTGCGGCCACCGACGCCGCCGCCTACACCGTCGCCTACACCGCTGCGGCGGCCCGCACGATGCGAGCCATGCCAGCTACCGAAGTTGAAATAACGAACGATTTGGCGCTAATCAAATGCATTGATCCCCAGTCATTTTTTGAGCAACCGCTTTGGGCAACCGAACCACCCACCGATTGGCAGCGACAACTGCAAGCATTCAAAATCGCCGCATTAGAATTAAACATGGGCTTTGAATATTGGCTGGACTGGTTCGATGCTCGCATTACTGGCCAGCCAATTGATGTGGCGATGCAATTGCAATCCACAGATATCCCGCAAGCGGTGGAAAAGCAGGGTGTGGCCGCCATTAACGCCTATCTGCTCAACCTGAAACAACACACCGCCACCGCGCCCCTAAACCGCGTGCGGGCTATTTTTATCGGCTATGGCGATGCTGGTAAAACCTCCTTGGTGCGCGTGCTGCACGGCGAACCCGTCGCCGAAAAAGAACCAATGACTCCCGGCATCGACATCCGTGAATGGCCCGTACCCGGCACCGACATCAAAGCCCATTGTTGGGACTTTGGCGGCCAAGTCATGGCGCACGCCACCCACCAATTGTTTTTACGCGAATCCTGCCTGTATGTGCTGGTGATTAGCAGCCGCAGTGAAATTAACGCCACCGAGCAGGCCGAATATTGGCTGGAGCACGTCAAAAGCTTCGGCAAAAGCTCCCCCGTGCTCATCGTTGGCAACAAGTCTGACCAAACCAGCTTGAACCTGAATATGGCTGGCCTGATCCAAAAATATCCCCAAATTGTCGGCTTCTACCCGCTCTCCTGCACCCAGGCCAGCGGCGCACGCCAAGCCGAATTTGCCGTGTTTAAAAATGAATTTGAACAGCAACTGAAAAAAGTCGGCACGCATCAAATGTTGTTTACCAAGGCCCAATTCACGGTATTGCAACGCCTGCGTGAACTGACTGCGCAATCATCATTTTTAAAGCACGACGCATTCGAGCAACTTTGCACCGACTGCGGCGTGCCAACCACCGGCGTACAAAACCAGCAATGGCTGCTGGATGTGCTGGACAAACTGGGCGTGGTCGTGCATTTCCCGCAATTGAAGTTTTTGGACGAATACGTGCTCAACCCGCGCTGGCTCACGTATGGCGTGTACACGCTCATGTACTCGCAACGCGCGCGCATGAGCGAGGGCGAAGTAATCGAGATTTTGCGTCATGAACACGTTACCGACGAACACGGCCAGCCGCTTACCTACCCCAAAGACCGTTGCCGCCTGATTATGGATGCAATGCGCGAATTCAAACTCTGCTATTTCTTGCCCGAACAGCGCGACACCCTGATCATCCCCGCGCTCTTGCCGCCCGGTACCCCGCCATTTTGCTTTGACAAAACCGAGTCACTGGCGTTTTGCTTCGACTTTGCCAGCTTCCTGCCGCGCCATGTGTTGCCGGAATTAATCGTCAACCGCCACCGCGAAATTGTGGATCAAACCGTGTGGCAGCACGGCGTCTTGCTCAGTCATCCGCATTCCGAA
>CAMBDR010000527.1 GCA_945864765.1 Janthinobacterium lividum
CGGGTTTTTGCTGGCACTACAACACCTGATGATTTTGCGCATTCCGAGTTATTGCCTGTTTCATCGGTTTAAGGCGCAGGGGTTTTTGCAGCGCGTGGTTTGCAATTGGTGGCGGATTTACAAAGCCCTTAGCCCAATTCGCGGTAGAAGGTTTGCGCCGCCTGGGTTGGCGCGTGAAACATGAGGATGAAGACCTGCACCGCGTTATACCCGTGGCGTGCTGGCCAAGTTTGCGGCGTTGACGAGCAGTGCCAGTAAGGGGGCGGTGACGATTTAAGATGGTTTATAGCATGCCAAGGCGCGGTGTTTGCCTTGCCTTGGCATGGAATGTGATTTGTATTTATTTTAAGTTATTTGTATAAATTTTTTTACAATGAATGATCGATAAGCAGCTTAAATACCGGGTGGGAGGGTGTCACCGTTGAACGGTTGCTATACTCCGTGGCCTGATAAATTTGTTCTGCCACCGCGGACTGATGGAGCGCATTGCCAAGTGAAACCTTTAATTGGGTTGCTTTACTCAGTTTCCAGGTGCTAAATAAATCCACAGTGCGCGTGACACCACTATAACTACTGAGTGATTCCGAGATTTTTACCCTGCCACCATTTTGGAAATTGAAATTAATACCCATGGTGTGCGCTTGTGTGCGTTGATAATCAATGCCAAAATTTGCCGTGATAGGGGTCTGATCGGCTAATCGATTATCCGGGCCGGAAACGCTTTCAAGGCGCGACCAATTTCGTGCTGCATTCAAGCTAAATTCTATTGCGGGCGCATCTTTTAAAAATCTGCCAAGGGGTAATTTTGCGTCCACTTCTACGCCATAAACCCGCGCCACGCCCTGATTTGCGCGGGTACTAATCCAGCCGCCATTGTTAAAAAATAACTTATCGGTCGTCACGTTCTTGATGTGCCGTACAAATCCGGAGAAGTTGACTGTGCCGCCGCCTGTTAAATTATGGTCATAGCCAAGGTCAATGCCCGTAGCCAGTTCGGGTAATAGGCCCGGATTGCCTTGGTAGTCCGGGTTACTGGGGCTATTATTATTGTTGACAACTTGCCGATGGGGAGCAAGGTCTCTTGGGCCAGGTGCCTTGTATGTGCGCGACAGTGCCAAACGCACCTGGTCTTTTTCGGTGTCAGGCACAGTCCATAATGCCTGCAATACCGGGCTAAAGACGCTGGAATTTTTAACCGTATCATTGACTAAATTTCCGCTCAGTGAGGTGCGTATGCCCTCCCAGCGCAGGCCAAGGGAAAGCTGTAATGACTTATCGATATCCCATTCATCTTGGGCATACAAGGCAAAACGCTTAATTTCCGCCAGGAAGTCCTCACGCGGCAAAGCGGTGCTGATGCCTGACACCGTCTGATCGGTTTGCTGCCGTCGCTCGGTACTGTGGACTAATCCACCGTCCCAGCCCAATGCCACATTATGCTGATCATTAAGGTGCCACAACAGTTTGCCCGTACTGATCAAATTTTTGTCGATAGTGTCATAGATCACATTGCGGATAAACGGCAAATTGCTTTGTGTTGTATAACCGTAAAAAAACTGATCCTTGTTTCTATCGTTGTAGTTGACGCCGACCTTTGCATCTAACTTCGTGTCTGGATTGAAGCGATGCGCCCAGCTCAAATCACTTTTAAAACCGAATATCTTGCCACGGACTATTCCGTTGTTAATGGGGTAATCGGACGGTTGGCCTTGCAAGGTTTTTTCTGCGATATTGCTGGACAAGGTTAGCTGATTTTGCAATAGTAAGCTTTGCCATGTAACTTGATCGCCGTTGGCCAGGGTCCAATTTAGCCTTGGTGCCAAATTGATGCGGGTTGCATCATGAGCGAAATGTTCGTGAAATTGGCGTAGGGTGAGCGCGCCATTTGCATCGCGTAGCGTTTCTGTCGTAATCGGGTTGCCCTCGTTATGGCCGCGATTGACATTACCGGTGAGCGAATAAGAAAAACCGCTGGTTTTGTCAGCCAAGTCAATCGATAAATTGGGGCTGATATGGCCTGCACTGTGTGTTAACCCCAATTTAATTTGTCTGCGACCCTTTGAGACGCTTTTTCGTAACACAATATTGATGGTCCCGGCAATTGCTTGCGCACTGGTCGCTGCACTACTGGAGCGTAATATCTCGATTCGCTCAATGGATTCGGGTGCCAGGCTATCCAGGCTAAAACTCAGCGAAACCGGATCACCATTGATTGTAATTTGCGTGTAGCCATTGCCTAAGCCACGCAGGCGTACTTCAGTACCGACAACCGAAATACTCGGCTGGCGTTTTAACACATCCGATAAAGATGTATCGCCATATTTGACAATCTCGTCGCGATTAATCGTAATCTTTCCCGCAGTGTCATCCTGTTTTTTAACCACGCCGCGTGACGTTAAAACTTCTACGGTTTGAGGCGGCGATTCGTTTTTCTGTTCCTGTGCTGTCGCAATGGGCACCGCAATAACAGGGTAGGCAATCAAGATCAGGCTTTTAAAAAAACTGCGGGTAAATATTATTTGGGGCGGGGATTTGATCGGCATTGTAATCTCAATTTAAAATTGTTGGTAATTTGTTTTTTTAATTAATTTCGTTATTGGTGGGTTGTACCGTAGTAGATACCTTACTGAAGGTGCCACCAGCATTCAGGGCTGTCGCACATATTTTTGGGTAACTGGATTTAAATAAGGGTAATTCATCCGCATAGATTACTGTTGGCTGAAGATGTGCTGGCATGCCATGTTCAACTATGGCGGCTTCATCGACAAAGACAAGAAATGCGTCCGCTGAAGCTTGGGTCAGGATTGGAATCCAGCCTACGGCTAAGGACAGCGTAGCAACTTTCGCATCACTGTGGCGTTGCAAAAAATTTTCAATCAGTGTATTTCGTGCTGTTGAGCCATCGGGGAACTCATCACAAACTGCGATTTTAACATCTAAAGTGGACCCTAGAATTAGTTAATGCCGTGCTATATGGCAGTTTTACAGGCTGGTGTGAGGAAAACGGCTTGAAGCCAGCCAGCACAGTAACACTGGGCCGACGTTTGGGCGAGCGTGGTTATCATTCGCGCCAATCAAATGGAAAGCGCTATTGGCGCGGTTTGGCGTTGCTTGATGCGCAGCACAATGACTATGCAAGGGCAAAAGGTGGATACTGACAACGCCAATCAACAGCAATCAATCTGTGCAGTGCGGACAGTGCGGATAGAGTGCGTTTTTCGTAACCTCTCCTATATTTCACTTTACTGGAAAAGTCTTGAAAATGGGGGTATATCCGCACTGTCCGCACTGATCCAAGGCCAGCACTGCCATCGGATTTCATAAAGTAGTACACCATGGGCGCACTACCGGGGCTTTTGCCATAACCCGTACATCGGCACAGAAATTAGTTTCAGTAAGTGTGGTTTCACCCTGAGTTTCACCCTAAAACCTGAAACTGTGGCGCGATGCCTTCAACGACCGGGCGACCCGCCAACCCGCACACCCAGGGATAAAAGTGGACAGTTGACCAAGTACGAAAACGGACATCGGCCAGCAAGCAAAGCGGGTTTGGTGGCTGGCTCAATTTTGAGCTTTGCTGCCAAATCAATGACTTATAGCGCCATCAAGGCAAACTATCGTCTTACCAGATTTGGATAGGCGGTGTGCTGTTCCTGAATCGGGCGCGCTTCAAACCGCAATCATCAGCAGCAATCCACCCGGCCAGACCATCACCCGGCCAGTGTGAACGCCACCCGTACCGCGAACCGCGCAACACCAAACCCAAGGCCAGCAACACGCACGGCAAGGCCAATACAGTGGGCGCACCTCATGGGTGAGCGTTAGAAGTGGCCGAAATACAACACAAAAAGGCTATTATAGCATTTTTATTTCCAATCCAAGGCGACAAAGCGTATCATTTGCTTAGGCTAGCCATCGCAAGGTCACGATTTCTTTTCTGTGCTGGATATAAATTCAGCCTTGAACAGTTGCATATTTCCTGATAAAAACACTATACTAGTGATTTTTCGGGAGATAAAAATGTTTATTGATAACTTGCATGCATTAAATAATGGTGTTTTGGAAATTGACTTTAATGTGGTTGGCCCTGTTACACCACCAAGGCCTAACTATGATTTAGAAGTATCCAGCCCAACTTCACCGCCTAACACTAATAATTTTTATACAGATGTTGTTGGCCCTATCGTACCACCAAACCCTAATTCAAAATAGAGAAATG
>CAMBDR010000528.1 GCA_945864765.1 Janthinobacterium lividum
CCCTTAACTTCTTTACTCACCAGCATGAATATGGCTTGCACCTTATTTCGCTTAACGCCGCAAGAAGCCTTGGCTGGCGTCACCTGCAATGCAGCCAAAGCGCTTGGCTTGCAGGCGCAAGTGGGCACGCTGGCCGTGGGCATGCGCGCTGACCTGGCTTTGTGGGATATTGCGCGCCCCGCCGATTTGGCCTATGCCATTGGTTTTAACCCATGCCGCACCGCCTTTCAAGATGGTTTGCCGACCATGCCCACCAATCCGGCTTCGCAACATTTGGGCGGAGGTTGGTATGCGGCCTAAGTGTTTGGTAGCGCGCTCGGTCTTTCCCGATATTTTGGCGCAATTGGAAGCGCATTATGACGTGACTACTCACCATGGCGAGCTTCCCCTGACGCAAGCACAACTGATTGAAGCGCTGCAGGGCAAGCAAGCGGTATTTTCCACCGTGATCGAACCATTTAATGCCACCGTATTGCGCGCCTGTCCAAGTTTGCGCATGATCGGTTTAATGGGTGTCGGGTATAACAATGTCGATTTGGCAGTCGCCAGCGAATGCGGCATTATGGTCAGCAATACCCCCGACGTATTAACCGAAACCACCGCCGATTTTGGCTTTGCCTTGCTGCTGGCCACCGCGCGCCGGGTTACTGAGGCCGAGCAATGGTTGCGTGCGGGTCATTGGCAGGATTGGCGCTTTGACCGCTTTTTGGGTTGCGACGTGCATGGCAGCACGCTGGGTATTTTGGGCATGGGCCGCATTGGCCAAGCCATTGCGCGACGTGCGCGCGGCTTTGGCATGGAAATTATTTACCACAATCGTAAGCAGCTAGCGCAGGAACAAGAACTCGGTGCGCAGTGGGTAAGCTTGGAACAATTGCTGCGCCAGTCCGATCATTTGATCTTGATCCTGCCCTATTCAAACGCGGTTCACCATATTCTCGGTGCGCCGGAATTGGCGCTGATGAAATCAAGTGCGACACTGATCAATTTGGCGCGTGGCGGCATTGTCGATGATGCCGCCTTAATCAAGGCACTGCAGGCAAAACAACTGGCGGGCGCGGGGTTGGATGTGTTTGAAAACGAACCCGCGTTTGATCCGGCCTTTCTTACTTGCCAAAACGTGGTATTGACTCCACACATTGCCAGCGCATCGGTCCCAACCCGGCGTAAAATGGCACAACGCGCAGTGGATAATTTAATTGCCGCACTCACTGGCATTCCACCCGATTGCCTTAACCCGCAGTCTGTTTAAAACCCTGCAAGCAGAAAGGAAATAACAATATGGCGCATATTCGGATCAAACAAGCACACACCATGCCGCTCGCTGATGCCAAAAAAGCGGCGCAAGAAGTCACCGATAAATTAGGGGCCAAGTTTGAGATGAAAAGTAATTGGGAGGGCGATGTGCTGCATTTCAAGCGCAGCGGGGTTGACGGACATTTGTCGGTCACGACCAAAGAGGCAACCATCGATATCAAGCTCGGTTTCATGCTGGGTATGATGAGTGGCAGAATTGAGACGGAAGCCAAAGCGATGATGAGCGAAGTGTTTGCCAAAAAAGCAGGGAAGGGCAAGTGAAGCGCAACTCCCCCGCATCAGCAATGGTAGGGTGGGCACCCCGTGCCCACGCGCTACCTGCGGCAAAAAACGCCGTGCTTAGCCTTTTAATTCATTGACCAAATCGATATATTCTTGCTGGGCTTCGTCTTTCGATTTGCCTTTTAATTCAGCCCATGCATCAAACTTGGCGCGGTTGATCATATCCATCATGCCGGGGCGCTTGCCTTCCACATCGCCTGCGCTACCTTGTTTAAATAGCGAATACAGTTTCAACATCGTCATATTGTCGGGACGCTCGGAGAGGTTTTTCGAATCGGCGGCGGCTTGGTCAAATTGTTCTTGCAGGCTCATGGTGGCTCCGGTAGGTTAAAATAATCAAAAATGGATTATATTGATCGGGTTAGTGGTTGGGAAATGCAATGAAATCACGCCATGCGTTCGAATTTAATCCGCGCCGTGACGATATCCGACATAATATAGAAGAATCTTCAACAACAGGATAAATCTCGAATGGGTGCTCTATGATTTTAGCTTCGCGCAAGAAAATGTCCAGTGTCGATACCGCTTGGTTACGCATGGATTCGCCGGGTAATCTCATGATGATTGTGGGGGTGTCCGTATTCTCAAAACCGATTTCGGCAGAGGTGTTCAAGCAGGAATTAAGGCAGCATTTTTTGCCATATCGGCGCTTTCGCAGCCGTGTCGTGAGCGATTTTTCCGGCGCATGGTGGCAAGAGCAAGAAGTCGATTTGGATGATCATGTGGTATGTTTGCAACTGCCGCCTTTAAAAAAGGGCGAACACCATAATAAAATTGCCTTGGAAGAATTGGTTAGCCAACTCTCCAGCCAGCCACTCGATCCGACCAAGCCGCTGTGGCAAATGCATCTGGTGGATGGTTACCACGCCCTCGGTCATAGCAAGCCGCGCCAGGCTTTGATTATCCGCATCCACCATTGCATTGCCGATGGTGTGTCCCTGGTGAGTTTGTTTATGGGCATGTTTGGCCAGGAATTGAATGTGGCGGCGTTTGTCGATGACGAAATGCATCACCATGATCAACACTGGCAGCAAGCCTTGCAGCCAATTACCCGCGCCAGCTTAAAAGCGATTGAGATGTCCTCAAGCTTGTTGCACAAGTATTTTGCTGCGCTGGCCAAGCCCGAGCAGGCAGCTGGCGATATGGTGGAACAAGTGCTGGACTGGGGCCATCATGCCGGACAATTGGCACGCGATATCGTCAACCTCAGCATCATGAGCGAAGATAGCCCGACCCGCTTGAAAGGCAAACCGTGCGGGAAAAAACATGTGGCCTGGAGCGACCATCCTCTGCCGTTGGAAGAAGTGCGTATTATTTCCAAGGCTTATGCTTGCTCGATTAACGACATTTTAATGGCCAGCGTGGCCGGGGCGTTGCGGCGCTATCTGCTGGAGCAAGGCGATAGTGTGCCGCCCGATTGTGAGCTGCGCGCCATGGTGCCGGTCAATTTGCGGCGCGAGGGAGCCAAGCAGAAGTTGGGTAATGAATTTGGCCTGGTGCCGCTGGTGCTGCCCATTGGCATCGAAGACCCGGTGGCGCGCCTGCACGAGGTGCAACGCCGCATGAGCGAATTAAAGGGTAGTTATACCGCCTTGGTGGCGATGTCGCTGCTGGGGGTGTTGGGTGCCACGCCACGGCAGGTGCAAACGGAAATTCAAGACTTTTTTTCCCGCAAGGCCAGCGCCGTGATGAGTAATGTACCCGGCCCACGCAGCGCCTTGTATTTGGCGGGCAGCAAGCTGGAGCAATCGATGTTTTGGGTGCCGCAATCGGGCGATATTGGGGTAGGGATTTCGATTTTGAGCTATAACGGCGGGGTGCAGTTTGGTATTGTTACCGATGAAGCGATGTCGGATCAGCCGGATCAAATCATTCGCCACGTTGCGCCGGAGTTTGAAAAGCTGGTGTTGTTGAAGCTGATGGATGAGGGTTGGTGAGGCTTGATTGAGTTTGATGAAGGTTGATGAAGGTTGATGGAGGTTGATGAGGGCGGGTGGCACTGGTTTGGTGCCACCGCAACTGCCATCACTGTCATTTATACTGCCAACAATTCCACTTCAAAAATCAGGGTTGCATTGGGTGGAATCACGCCGCCTGCACCGCGTGCGCCATAGCCCAATTCGGAAGGAATAATCAATTTGCGGCTGCCGCCTACTTTCATGCCTTGCACGCCTTCATCCCAGCCGCGAATCACATGGCCGGCACCCAGCGGGAAGTTGAAGGGTTGATTGCGGTCTTTGCTGGAATCAAACTTTTTGCCGGCGCTGCCGTCTTCATTATGTAGCCAGCCTGTGTAATGCACGCTCACTTTTTGGCCTGCGGCGGCGGTTTCGCCTTCGCCGATGCTCAATTCTTCGTATTGCAAACCGGATTCAGTGGTAGTTAGGGTCATGATGGTCCTGTGTCGGTGGTTGGTTGATAAAGTGCGCGATAAAGTGCGTTATTGTAAAACAAAAAATGCCCGGGCGAGGGTGGTTTTCAGCGTAGTTTCAATGATTATGCAACACTTGGGCGCGGAATTTGGTAAAAATGGTCAATGCAAGGTAAATCACGAAAGCTGCCTGGTCGGGTAGCGGTGCGTTGCATGCCAACCCGCTCCAATAAACGCCAGGATGG
>CAMBDR010000529.1 GCA_945864765.1 Janthinobacterium lividum
TCATCGGGTTGTTGCTGCTGTTTATGAATTCGCCCAGTGGCAGTATCATCCGTTTTTCTGATTTTGCCCATCGCTATCCAACTTTTTGAAAAAAGATTTCATCGCGTCCTTGGAAATGATGGCCGTAGACGATTCATCAGGTGGTATAGCGCCACGCGCATCTTTCCAAGGCGCTTCGCGATGCGTACGCAATTCCAAAGCCCAACCACTATCGCCGCCATACACATCCAACACTTCGTCAACGTGTGCTTTCAGCTCCGCAGCAAGCTCAACCCGCTCAACGTCGCCAATAATCGGGTTCCAACGATTTTCCTTATAGGTTTGAAATACCCCTGGCACCACTGGGCCATGTACCCAGGCTTGAAACTCTTCATCGAATACAGGTTCACCAAAAATACCAAGATGCCAACCCTGCACGTAATACAGTAATTTTTGCAGTTTTAGATTCGTCACCGGATCTTGGCAATCCTGAAAACGCCCAACGATGTATTTTGCGACATCGGCTGCGGTGACTTTTTTATCAATTGATGTCATTTCTCAACTCCCATTCAACACAAAACCTCAAGCAAAACAACCGATTCCAGCTCGACCCACAATATTAGCTTGCACTCTAAAAACTATCAATAATTACAGTATGCTTTATCTTGTTTGATCGCGCAATACCTTACCCCAACAAAAAAGCCGGAATCACTCCCGGCTTTTTTTAGCAACAACTTAATCTGGCGAATTTACTCCACCTCCACCACTTCCGCAGGTAACGGCGGTGGACTTACATCCCCTTCCGAGAAATCCAGTTTGACTTGATCTTTTTCATCCAAATCCACCGTCACCCGGCCACCCGTCACCAAACGGCCAAACAATAGTTCATCGGCCAGGGCTTTGCGGATCAAGTCTTGAATCAAGCGTGACATGGGCCGTGCGCCCATCAAGGGGTCAAAGCCTTTTTTGGCCAGATATTGGCGCAAATGACTGGTGAATATCGCCTCGACTTTTTTCTCATGCAATTGCTCTTCCAGTTGCATGATGAATTTATCGACCACACGCAAGATGACTTCTTCATCCAGGGCCCGGAAACTGATAATCGCATCCAGACGGTTGCGGAATTCAGGCGTAAACATACGCTTGATATCCGCCATTTCATCGCCCGCTTCTTTGCTGTCGGTAAAGCCAATGGCGCGTTTTTGCAAGCTTTCGGCCCCGGCATTGGTGGTCATCACGATGATCACATTGCGGAAATCCGCCTTGCGCCCATTGTTATCGGTCAGCGTGCCATGATCCATCACCTGCAACAGGATATTGAACACATCGGGATGCGCTTTTTCGATTTCATCCAGCAACAAGACCGCGTGCGGTTTCTTGGCAATGGCTTCTGTCAACAGACCACCCTGGTCAAAGCCGATATAGCCCGGTGGCGCACCAATCAGGCGGCTCACGGCGTGCCGCTCCATGTATTCCGACATATCGAAGCGGATCAACTCAATGCCCATGATAAAGGCCAATTGCTTGGCCACCTCGGTTTTGCCCACACCAGTTGGCCCGGAAAACAGGAAGGAGCCAATCGGCTTGTCGGTTTTACCCAAACCGGCGCGCGCCATTTTGATGGCCGCTGCCAAGGCTTCAATCGCAGGGTCTTGCCCAAACACCACATTGCGCAAATCACGCTCAATGGTTTGCAATTTATTCCGGTCATCCTGATTGACCGATTGCGGCGGAATCCGCGCTATTTTTGCGATGATGTCTTCGATCTCGGCTTTGCCTATCGTCTTTTTCTGTTTGGACTTGGGCAAAACACGTTGCGCCGCACCCGCTTCATCGATCACGTCAATCGCTTTGTCCGGCAAATGACGGTCGTTAATAAAGCGCGCCGACAATTCTGCCGCCGAAGTTAAGGCCGAAGCGGAATATTTGACGCCATGATGTTCTTCAAAGCGCGATTTCAAACCGCGTAAAATCAAGACAGTTTGTTCTACCGTTGGCTCCACCACGTCCACTTTTTGGAAGCGGCGCGAGAGTGCATGGTCTTTTTCAAACACGCCCCGGAATTCGGTATAGGTGGTGGCACCGATGCATTTGAGTTGACCATTGGCCAAGGCCGGCTTTAAAAGATTCGACGCATCCAGCGTACCGCCAGAGGCCGAGCCAGCACCGATGATGGTATGAATTTCATCGATAAATAAAATCGCGTTGGGATTGTCTTTCAATTGCTTGAGTACGGCTTTTAAGCGTTGTTCGAAATCACCACGATATTTGGTGCCTGCCAATAGTGCGCCCATGTCGAGCGAAAACACCACCGCATCTTGCAGGATGTCCGGCACCTCTTTTTGCGTCACGCGCCAAGCCAGACCTTCGGCAATCGCGGTTTTGCCAACACCCGCCTCGCCGACCAGCAAGGGGTTGTTTTTGCGCCGCCGACATAAAATTTGAATCACCCGATCCACTTCGGATTCGCGCCCGATCAAGGGATCAATCTTGCCATCATTGGCCTGACGGTTCAGGTTTTGCGTAAATTGATCGAGTGGGCTTTCTTTTTGCGGTCCGTCAGCCTGATTGTCATCGGCCCCTTCGGATGCTTTTTGCGCATCCACATGCTGATCTTTGCGCACCCCATGCGATATAAAGTTAACCACATCCAAGCGGGTCACGCCCTGCTGATGCAAATAATACACCGCGTGCGAATCTTTCTCGCCAAAAATGGCGACCAGCACATTCGCACCCGTCACTTCTTTTTTGCCATTCGATGCCGATTGCACATGCATGATCGCACGTTGAATCACGCGCTGAAAGCCCAAGGTGGGTTGCGTATCCACTTCCCCTGTACCGGGCACGGTTGGCGTATTATCGCCAATGAAATTGGTCAGCGTCTTACGCAAGTCCTCGATATGGACCGCGCAAGCGCGCATTACCTCGGCTGCCGATGGGTTGTCGAGCAAAGCAAGCAACAAATGCTCCACGGTGATAAATTCATGCCGTGCTTGCCGTGCTTCCACAAACGCCATGTGCAGACTAACTTCCAATTCCTGAGCGATCATACTTCCTCCATCACGCATTGCAGCGGGTGTCCAGCCCTTCGGGCATGGGCCAATACATATTCCACCTTGGTGGCGGCGACATCCTTGGAATACACGCCACACACGCCTTTACCTTCACGATGGACACTCAGCATAATCTGGGTGGCCGTTTCGCGATCCTTGTTAAAATATTCCTGAAGGATGGCTACTACAAACTCCATCGGTGTGTAGTCATCATTAAGGATCAAAATTTGGTACATCGGGGGCGGTTTCAGCTTTTCAGCTTGTCGCTCAAGGACTGTACCACTATCGTGCCTGGTTGCCATACGTCTATTCTAATGCTTTCTCAGTCGGAGCAACGCACAAACAGATGCGCGATTGCATTTCAGTTTCTAATATTACGCGTTTTCTGACTTGTTCGCAGATGGCGGCCCGTTCTCAGAATTCAAGAGTCGTTTTTTCGTTGCTTTATGTTGAATTACGACGAATATTATTGCTTTTCTCGGCGCACTTTTCAAAACGGCTTGACATTGAATTTTATTGGGCCAACAATGCTATATATCGGTAAGCGTCACTGATCTTAGTTTATCCGATATGGAGTGAGCAAGTTAGAGGGGGCAACGTAACGCTTCTTGCTTTGATGGCTCGTGTGATTAGTTTTTATTAGAAAGTTCTTTTTATGGCAACAGGTAAAGTTAAGTGGTTCAATGACACCAAAGGATTCGGCTTCATTACTCCGGATGACGGCGGTGAGGACTTATTTGCCCATTTTTCCGCAATCACGATGAACGGATTTAAGACGCTCAAAGAAGGTCAAAAAGTCTCATTCGAAGTCACGCAAGGCCCCAAAGGCAAGCAAGCTTCAAATATTCAGGGCGCAGATTAATACCGCATTTCACCCAATGCATAAAGCCCCGCTCGTCGGGGTTTTTTTACGACCTTTTTCCCCACATTCGCCATGATGCAAAAATGTAGCACTTGCTCAGATAAAAAAATGGGGCTGGAAATAATCCAACCCCACTTGATTAAAAAAACATAGCAAATTTCATTCGTCCGACACCGAAAAAATGCCGTGTCGAATTCAACTTACATATTTTCGATCATGACATCGCCAAAACCGGAGCACGAAACCTGAGTTGCACCTTCCATCAGGCGTGCGAAGTCATAGGTGACCTTTTTCGAGGCAATCGATTTTTGCATGGAAT
>CAMBDR010000530.1 GCA_945864765.1 Janthinobacterium lividum
AGCCGCTTTTTTAGCCGCAGGTTTCGCGGCTGCCGGTTTGGCTGGTGCTGCTTTTTTGGCAGAAGCTGTTGGAGCTGCTGCGGGTTTTTTGGCTGTTGCCATATTAGAGCCTCCTTAAAAATCTATCGGGATACATGTATCGTACAACGCAGCATTAATATTGGTGTGCTTTGCCATGCGACGCAAGTGTTTTTCGCAACTTTTTAACAGGAAGGGGTCGCTTTTACCTTTGCCGTGTCAGTTATGACGCAATGATGGGCTTTTACGCCACAGTTTGCCCCAAATTTACCCAACCAGTTCAGGTCTGCCTACCCCTCAAATCACTTGACCTACTTCATTCAAACTGCTACTTCTTACATGCCGGGCATCATGCCCTTCATACTACGCATCATCTTCATCATGCCGCCATTTTTGAATTTTTTCATCATGGATTGCATTTGTTCAAACTGACTCAGCATGCGGTTAACTTCCTGCACCTGTACGCCCGCCCCCGCCGCAATGCGCCGTTTGCGCGTGGCCTTAATAATTTCAGGCTTGCTACGCTCTTGCGGCGTCATCGAATCAATCATCCCGACCATGCGTCGCACTTGCTTTTCTGCCTGATCCACATTGGCATTGCCCGCCGCCTGTTGAAATTGCGCGGGTAATTTATCGATCAAGCCGGACATACCACCCATCTTTTTCATTTGCCCCAACTGCGCCTTAAAGTCGTTCAGGTCAAACTTACCGCCCACCTTCATCTTTTCGGCCAAATCTTGCGCCGCTTTGATATCCACGCCCTTACGCGCCTCTTCCACCAGGGCCAAAATATCGCCCATACCCAGGATGCGGTGGGCCATACGGCTGGGGTCAAATGCTTCCAGGCCATCCAACTTTTCCGAAACCCCGGCAAACTTGATCGGCTTGCCCGTAATAAAGCGCACCGACAAAGCCGCACCACCGCGCGCATCACCATCAAGCTTGGTCAACACCACCCCGGTCAAGGGCAAGGCATCATTAAACGCTTTCGCGGTATTGATAGCATCTTGCCCCAACATGGCATCGACCACAAACAAGGTTTCAATCGGTTTCAATGCCGCATGCAAAGCGGCAATTTCCTGCATCATGGCTTCATCAATACCCAAGCGACCTGCGGTATCAACCAACACCACATCATGATAATGCTTTTTTGCGTAATCAAGCGCAGCCAAGACAATTTCTACGGGTTTGTCGCTTGCTTGCGACGGAAAAAAGTCTGCGCCCACTTGTTTGGTCACACTTTGCAACTGCGCAATCGCCGCCGGACGATACACGTCAGCAGAAACGGTAAGCACTTTCTTCTTTTTTTGTTCGCGCAGATACTTGGCCAACTTACCCACTGTGGTGGTTTTACCCACACCTTGCAAGCCAGCCATGAGTATCACCGCAGGCGGCTGGCAGGCAAACGAGAGTTGCGAAGCTTCCGCGCCAAGGTCGGCCCCCATCAGGGCGGCCATTTCGCGCTGCACCACGCCCACCAGGGCCTGGCCTGGGGTGAGCGAGCCGATGACCTCTTCGCCCATGGCCTTTTCTTTGACTTTGGCGATAAATTCGCGTACTGCAGGCAAGGCCACGTCGGCCTCCAGCAAGGCCAGCCGCACTTCGCGCAGCATGTCGGCGGTATTGGATTCAGTCAGGCGCGCTTCACCGCGCATGGTTTTCACCACTTTGGCCAGGCGTTGGGTTAAATTATCTAACATGATCAACCAGGGAAAAAGAGAAATGGGAACTAAGGGAAATAATCGCACATTCTACCTGATACCTGAGCCATTCTGTACGCAATACAAGTGCAATATTCGTCAAAATCAAACTGTTTCACACAAATTTGGATTAGACTCTGATCGAATCGTTTATGGAGAGCCACAATGAACCCAAAATCCCGGCCCCTGGCCACCCTGCGCAACTCATGGCACAACACACTGAGCAACACACTGAACAACACACTGAGCACCACCCTGACCGCCAGCCTGATAGCCGCCCTGATGAGTATCAGCCCCAATCTGGCGCAGGCGCAAGAAACCATCCGTTTGGGCAATCTTAAATTTGCCCATTATGGTGCCGTCTCCTATATTAAAGAGCTGGCCCCCAAGTGTGGCATTAAAGTCGATGAAAAAATCTTTGCCAAAGGTTTGGATGTGATGCAGGCGGTGATTGCGGGCGAACTGGATGTGGCGGCGGTGTCATCCGAAGCGGCCATTACGGCACGGGCGCAAAACACCCCGGTCTATATTGTGGCCGGCTTTGCCAAAGGCGGCGCGCGCCTGGTGGTGCGGCCCGATTTGGGCATTAAAAGCGTCAAAGACTTAAAGGGCAAAAAAGTCGGCGTCACACGTGGCGGTATCCACGAGGTTTTATTCATTGCCGAATTGGCCAAACATGGCTTAAGTTACGCCACCGCACCGGGTAAAGATGTCCATTTACTGTATCTGGGCTTCCCGGAATTGAACCAGGCTTTGTTGGGCAAAGATTTGGATGCGATCATGCAGTCCGAGCCACAATCCTCGCAAGCCATCAATAAAGGCTTTGGGGTTGAATTGCTCAAACCTTACGACACCCCGATCGGCGAACCCGTGCGCACCCTGGCCATGACCGAGAAATTTTACACCGAGCACCGCCCACTGGCCGAGAAATTCATGCGCTGCTTTGTTGAATCAACCAAGGGTTTTATCGACAACCCGGCTTTGGCGGAAAAATATGTCAGCCAAACCATCTTTAAGGGCCAGATCACCAAGGATGATTTTCAGGATGCCATCAGCAATTCGCCCTATACCTATGATATTAGTGCCGAGCATATCCAAATCACCACCGATACCATGGCGAAATATGGCGTGGGCAAAATGAGCAAACCGCCCGTGGCCAAGGATTGGGTCAAGACCGATTTGCTGGATCAAGCCAAAAAAAGTTTAGGCGTGAAATAACCCCCCCTCAAAGGCCCGCCATGAACAAGCAAACTTTGCGTACTATATTAACCGGATGTATCGTACCGGTGATATTGATTGCCATTTGGCATGCCTCGGTACAGTTTGGCTGGGTCAGTGCGCAAAAACTGCCGGCACCGCTGACGGTATTGCAACGCTGGATCAGTTATTTTCTGCCGATGACGCCCTATGAAGGCGGCAACTGGTTGAAGTGGGCCTTGTCCGGCGAAATGTTGGACGATGCCGCCAGCAGCCTGTTTCGCATCATCATCGGCTTTATGATTGGTGCCGGGCTGGCTTTGCCACTGGGTTTGGCGATGGGGGCCAGCAAGCGGGTGTATGCCTTGTTCAACCCAATGTTTCAGGTATTGCGCCCGATTCCGCCGATTGCCTACATTCCGCTTGCAATTTTATGGTTTGGGCTGGGCAACCCACCGGCGATTTTTTTGATTGTGCTGGGCGCGTTTTTTCCGGTACTGATCAACACCGTGGCCGGGGTGCGCCAGGTGGATGGCATATATTTACGCGCGGCGCGCAATTTGGGGGCGAATGGCTTCACCCTGTTTTACCGCGTGATTTTACCCGCTGCGGTGCCGTATATTTTAACCGGGGTGCGGGTGGGGATAGGGATTGCCTTTATTGTCGTGATTGTGGCGGAAATGATTGCCGTCAATAATGGGCTGGGTTTTCGGATTATTGAAGCGCGTGATAATTTTTGGACTGATAAAGTGATTGCCGGCATGGTCAGCATTGGTTTGCTGGGCTTTGCGATTGATGTGGGCATGAGTCATTTGAACAACTATTTATTACGCTGGCATCGCGGGTTGGAGCATTGAGATGAGTGAATCCAAGGCGGCAGATATCCGCATTCAGGGCGTCGGCCAAATCTTCCGCAGCGAGGCGCGCGATGTGGTGGCGCTGCAAAATATCGACTTGACCATTCCACCGGGCCAGTTTGTATGTTTGCTGGGGCCGTCCGGCTGCGGTAAATCGACGCTATTGAATGCGATTGCCGGGTTTGTACAGCCCACATCCGGCAGTATTCATTGCAGCGGCCAACCAGTGAGCGCGCCGGGGCCGGAGCGCGGCATGGTGTTTCAGGAATATGCGCTGTTTCCCTGGATGACGGTGGCGCAAAATGTCGGCTTTGGGCTGGAAATTAAAGGCATGGCCAAGGAGGCGATTGCGCAGCGCGTGGATCAATTACTGCACCAGCTCAATTTGCATGAATTTGCCAAGCGTTTCCCCAAAGATTTATCCGGCGGCATGCGCCA
>CAMBDR010000531.1 GCA_945864765.1 Janthinobacterium lividum
TGCGTGGTATATTGCAAAAATTAAATCCGGGTGCGGATATTATCGATACCCAATTTGGCCAATTGCCCTTGGAGCGCATCTTGCACACCGGGCGTTTTGACTTTGCCAATGCCGCCGCCGCGCCAGGGTGGTTGCAGCAATTGCGCGGCACCCATGTGCCGGAAACCGAGCAATATGGCATTACCAGCTTTGTGTATCGGGCGCGCCGCCCGTTTCACCCTGAGCGGTTTTGGCAATGGATACAAACTGAATGGCCGGGGGTGTTGCGCTCCAAGGGCTGGTTTTGGTTGGCCACGCGCATGGATTTTTCCGGGGCATGGTCGCAAGCGGGCGGGGTGGCGCGCCATTATGGTGATCAATTGTGGTGGTGTGTGGTCGAGTCGGATCAATGGCCGCAAGAACTGGCTGAGCGCGAAAAAATTGAACAGAAAATGCTGCCGCCGTTTGGCGACAGGCGTCAGGAAATCGTGATCATCGGTATCAATATGGATCAAGCAGCATTGAGCGCACAATTGGATGCCTGTTTATTGAATGATCAAGAAATGGCGGCAGGGCCGGAAAGTTGGGCGCAACTGAGCGATCCTTTTCCGGATTGGGATGTGTATGACGAATATGACGAAAGCCAGGAAGATCAGGAAGATGAAGATAGGAGTTGAGATGCGAAAATGGATCGCGGCGTGCTCGGTTTGCGTGGTTTGCCTGCTTGGCAGCATGGGCGTGGTTGGCAGCGTGGCCGCCGCGGCCTCGGAAACGGTCGGCAAAACCTGTTATTTGCCGGGCCATCGGCTGCCCTTGCGATGCCTCGTGGTGCCAGTGCCGCGTGATTATGCCCACCCCGAGCGCGGACAAATCAAAATTCATGTGATTGTGGCACCCGCGTTTCGCGAAAATGCCAAGCCGGATGCGCTGTATGTGTTGGCTGGCGGGCCAGGGCAATCGGGTTCCAGCATTATTCCACTGCTGGAATGGGGTTTTCACCGGGTGCGAGCCACCAGGGATATTGTGATTATCGATCAGCGCGGCACCGGGCGCTCCGGCAAACTCAGTTGTCGCAAGATCGAGCACAGTGAGACCGAAGAGCGCGAACAGGCGCATCAGGAATTGGCTGAATGTTTGAAATCATTGAAAGTCGATTTTAACGATTACTCGACCGACGCCGCCGCCCGTGATATTGATCAGGTACGCCAGGCTTTGCATGGGCAAAAGATTAATTTGTGGGGCGCATCTTACGGTACGCGTTTGGCGCAAGCGCATGCACGGTTGTTTCCGGCCAGCGTGCGCAGCATGGTGTTGGATGGCGTGGTGGCACCGCAGCAAAATGTGGCGATGTTAAACCTCGAAGCCCAGCGCGCCTTGGTACAATTGCGCCAACAGTGCGAGCAAGATACGCAATGCCGCACCACCTTTCCGCAATTTAATGCGCAACTCGATGGACTGGTAGTGCGTGCGGCCAGCGGTAAAGAAGTTCTTTCCTTTCAACACCCGCTCACCGGTAAAACCATTCAACGCACTTTGGAATTGGACGATGTGGTGGCACCCATCCATGCTTTATTGTATGCGCCACAAAGAGCGGTGCGTTTGCCCTGGCTGATTATGCAAGCTGCGCAAGGCAATTGGCAGCCTTGGGCCGCGCAAGCGTATTCAGACGGTGGTGCGCTGGATGTGGCAGCGGGTTTATATTTGGCGGTGGTGTGTGCCGAAGATTGGCCTTATCTTGATGCCGCCGCGCTTCAAGCTGATCAGGCGAACTCGTTTATGCGTGATTCATCGGCCCAGCGCTTGGGGCGCAGTTGCCCACTGGTGCAAGTGAAGCCAAGGCCGCGTGCGCCAGCCAGCCAGCTTCAAACGCCTGCCTTGTTATTGTCCGGGCAGCGCGACCCGGTTACGCCACCGCAACAGGCCGAACAAGCACTGCGCTTGTTACCGCAAGGGCAACACATCATTGCTGCGCAACTGGGGCATGGCGTGAGTTACACGGCTTGCGGCCCCAAATTGCTGCGCCAGTTTTATGATGATCCGGGCAAAAAAGTCGATGGCAAATGCTTCGATACCTTGCCAGCGGCCTCGTTTGTGATGTCCGCCGCCGGGGCGCAACCCTGAAGCAACCCGAAAGCAAGCCGAAAGCAAACATAAAGCAACCCTGTCATACCCATACAACAAGCTGACAAAAGCGTGAGCCTCCCATGATACAAGTCGATCAAATTTCAAAACACTTTGGCAAAGTGCAAGCATTGAGTAACGCCAGTTTTCAAGCCCATGACGGGCGCATTACTGGCTTGCTGGGGCCTAACGGTGCAGGTAAAACCACGGCCTTGCGCATTATTTTTGGCTTGCTGGCCTGCGATTCCGGGCGAGTCAGCATCGATGGTATCGACCCGGCGCAGCAACCTTTGGCCGCACGCGCCAGAATGGGTATTTTGACCGATCAATTTGGTTTGTACGAACGCATGAGTACGCGGGAAAACATCCGCTACTTTGGCCAGTTGCATGGCATGAGCGAGCAGAAAATTCAAAGCAATAGCGCGGAACTGGAAAAAATGCTGGACCTGCAAGAAATTATGGATCGCCGTGCTGCGGGGTTTTCGCAAGGGCAGCGCATTAAAGTGGCGCTGGCGCGTGCCATGATTTCGCAGCCGCAAAATGTTTTACTCGATGAACCCACGCGTGGCCTGGATGTGATGAGTACGCGCGCCATGCGTACTGCTTTGCTGGCGCTCAAAGCGCGCGGTTGCTGTGTGGTGTTTTCCAGCCATGTGATGCAGGAAGTGAGCGCGCTGTGTGATGACGTGGTGGTCATGGCGCGCGGCACCGTGGTGGCGTATGGCTCGCCACAGCAATTGTGTGAACAGGCAGGCAAGGCCGATTTGGAAGATGCCTTTGTCAGTTTGATTGGCAGCGATGAAGGGATAGCCGCATGAAAAGCTTACGCTGGATTATTTTCCTCAAGGAATTTCGTGATGCCCTGCGTGATCGGCGCTCGTTAATGACTTTGATTTCGATGGTGGTGCTGATGCCCGGTATGGTGGCCATGAGCATGCATTTCGTGATTAAGAAAGTGAATAAAGATGAGCATGAAACCATCACCCTGTTAGTGCGCAATGCCGACCAAGCCCCCACTTTAATTGCCCGGTTTAAAGAAGAGGGCATTGTGATTGAGGCCAGCCAATTGCAGGAACCCAAACAAATCGCCGACAAGCTGGAAGATAGCAAGATTGCCGCTTTATTGGTGTTGGATGAACATTATCGGGAAGATTATTTGGCCTTGCGCCCGGCCAAAATGGCTTTATGGAGTCATTCCGGCAAAGATAATTTTGCCCATTTGGATAAGATCAAGCGTGTGATACGCAAATATGAGTTTGCCGCAGCAGAGTGGCGCGTGGTTGCGCGCGGTGTTTCCACCGATTTATTGCGCCCGCTCGACCTGCAGGAATATGATTCCGGGGGCCAGGGCGCACGCACGGGCGCGATGATCGGGTTTTTCTTTGGCATGTTATTTTGGTCGGTGTTCAGCATCGGCCTAACCATGGTGATTGACATGACCGCAGGCGAACGGGAGCGGCGCACGCTGGAATTATTGATGGCGCAACCAGCTTCGGCCTGGGATGTGGTGCTGGGCAAATGGTTTGCCGCTTCGGCCTTCGCCTTTATTGGTCTGTCTTTGGAATTGGCACTGACGCATTTCTTTTTATTGATTCTGCCTTTGGAAGAAATTGGCATGTCCTGGCAAATTGGCGTGCCGGGGTTGCTGCTGCTCTTGCTGACGGGCGTGCCGCTCAGCCTGTTTGCATCGAGTTTTATTATGGCTTTAGCAATGAATACCAAAACCTTTAAAGAGGCGCAGTCTACCGTCAGCATTGCCATTATTGTGCCGATGTTGCCCACCTTCGTGATTCCGATGCTGGACTTGGGACGTCAGAGCTGGATGTTTGCCGTTCCCATGGTGGGGCACGCGGAAATGGTGAAGGGTTTGACCAAAGGCCAAATCGGCACGCCGCTCGAATGGTTGTTATTGATTAGCGTGCCTTTGATGGTGGCGGGACTGTTAATTGTTTTTTGCGTTCGCCGCTTGCGTAGCGAAAGGTTTGTGGTTGGTATTTAGTTGGTATTTATTTGGTATTTAATTTGTATTTGGGTTGAATTTAAGGCTTGCCGCCGCCTTCGTTGTTGTCACTGACGCGCCGGGGCACACCGTCGTGGTCGAGCAAGCGA
>CAMBDR010000532.1 GCA_945864765.1 Janthinobacterium lividum
ATATTTCCGCGCACTGTTTGGCAATTACCAGACACTGATCGAGCGTGGCATCGATAATCAAGTGGTGCGGCTGCTGATCAACTGGAAATCCTCGGCCCGCTTTGATGACGTGCTCGCCATCAGGGTGCATACCAGCCGCATCGGCACCACCTCATTCACGCTACAGGTAAATTTATTCGATTATGCCAGCTCACGCGCCATTACAGAGGCCGAAGCGACCTATGTGGCGGTCGATGCGAAAAGCTTTAAAAAAATTGTTATCGATGATGATTACCGCGCCAAACTGACGCATGGTTCGCCCGGCGTGGTGGTCAACCACGCCGGCGTGAATTTGACGCCCACTTAAAACCGATTCGATTAAAACAGATTCGATTAAAACAGGTCATTGCTTACAATTTTAGCAAAAGCTTCAAAGTAATCGGGGAAGGTTTTTGCCACGCATTTTGGATCATTGATGCGCATGCTATTGCCCTGGCGCGCCTTGCCGTGCAAGGTGGCGAGTGAAAAGCACATTGCCATGCGATGGTCATCATAAGTATCAATCGTGGCCGCCTTAATTTGCGCGGGCGGGGTCACGCGCAAATAATCCGCCCCCTCTTCCACCACCGCCCCCAGCTTGCGTAACTCGGTGGCCATGGCGCTGATGCGGTCGGTTTCCTTCACGCGCCAACTGCCAATATTGCGCAAGGTGCTGGTGCCATCGGCATACAGGGCGGCAATGGCGATGGTCATGGCGGCATCCGGAATGTGGTTGAAATCGGCATCAATCGCTTTTAAGTGGCCGTGGGAACTGGCTTCAATCCAATTCTCACCCATGGTGATTTGTGCGCCCATTGCCGCCAGGGCATCGACAAAGCGCACATCGCCCTGAATACTGTTATTACCCACGCCTTCCACCCGCACCGGGCCACCACTAATGGCCCCGGCTGCCAGAAAATACGAGGCCGAGGATGCATCGCCTTCGACATAAATCACCCCCGGTGAGTGATATTTTTGTCCGGCGGGTATGGTGAAGGCTTGCCAGCCGTCACGCTCGACCGTGACGCCAAAACGCTGCATCAGGTTGAGCGTGATTTCAATATATGGCTTGGAAATTAAATCGCCTTCAACCTTGATGCAAACCGGGTGGGTAGTCGCCATCAAGGGCGCTGCCATCAATAAGGCGGTTAAAAACTGGCTCGATACATTGCCGCGCACCGATAATTGCTGGGCATGCACATGGCCGGGGCGGATGTGTAAGGGTGGGTAGCCCGCTTGCCCGGTATACTCGATTTGTGCGCCGATGGCATTCAAGGCATCAACCAAATCACCAATCGGGCGCTCGTGCATGCGCGCCACGCCATGCAGGCGATAGTCGCCGCCGTTTAAGGCCAGCGCCGCTGTCAGCGGGCGAATGGCGGTGCCAGCATTACCCATAAACAAATCGGCGTGATGCACCGGGAAAGCGCCACGCCCACCCGGCACGCGGTAAGAGCAGGGGGCCATCTCTTGCCAATGAATGCCCAGCAAATGCAACGCTTGCAGCATGACGGCGGTATCGTCGGAGCCGAGCAAATCATGGATCTCGGTGACACCCTCGGCCAGCGCCGCAAGTAGTAAAGTGCGGTTGGAAATACTTTTCGAGCCCGGCAAACGCACGGTGCCAGTGGCACGCATGGCGGGGGCCAGGTCGAGGTGGTGTGGGTAGTGTTTGCTTGGATGGGCCAGATTCATATTTTTTCCTTTAGGGCTAATCGCCACCTTCTTTGGCTTGCTGCTCGCCATGTTCTATCATTTGTTGCCAACTGTGGCGCGCGCGTTGTGCGTTGGCGTAGACGCTTTGTAAAGCCGGGCCATCGCCTGCCGCCAAATGCTCA
Source organism: Janthinobacterium lividum (assembly GCA_945864765.1). Taxonomy (GTDB): domain Bacteria; phylum Pseudomonadota; class Gammaproteobacteria; order Burkholderiales; family Burkholderiaceae_D; genus CAMBDR01. Next base: position 1,857 of record CAMBDR010000532.1, read on the forward strand.
CGCAGGCGCTGTAGTTGGGCCAGATATGCGTCCAACTCCGTGAGTAAGGCGCTTTGATTGGCCAAACTGATGTCGCGCCACATTTCGGCATTCGATCCGGCAATGCGGGTGAAGTCGCGAAACCCACTGGCGGCGTATTGAAACAGTAAATCGGCATGCGGTTTATGGGCGATATCATCGACCAGGGCGTAAGCCAATAAATGCGGCAGATGGCTGACCACGGCAAAAATCTGGTCATGCTGCTCCGGGCTTAAGTAATGTACATGGGCACCGCAGGCTTGCCACAGATGTTCAACCTTATCCACTAATGCTTGCGGGTTTTCCGGGTACGGGGTCAGCACCACTTTTTTACCGACATATAAATCAGCCAGGCCCGCTTCGGGGCCGTTTAACTCACGGCCAGCAATCGGGTGGCCGGGCACGAACTGAATGCACTTTTCGCCCAACGCAGCACGGGCTGCGTGTACCACATCGGCCTTGGTGCTACCAGTATCGGTCACGATGGTGTCGGGGTGCAAATACGGTGCCAGCGCATGCAAAATCGGGCCGATTTGCGCTACCGGGGTGGCCAGCAACACCAGATCGGTCTGTTCCATGGCATCGGCCCAATCGCTGGCAATATGGTCGATAATACCCAGTTGCTGCGCGCGCAGTAAATGCCGTGGCTCGCGATCCATACCGAGCACGCGCCCACTTACACCGGCACGTTTCAAGGCCAGCGCAAACGATGCGCCAATTAAACCCACGCCGACGATTAAGATTTGTTGGCCCATGCGCAACTCCTCAGGTTGATGACTCTGGCTGCTGACTCTGGCTAACGACTCAGATTAACGAGACGGGTCAACTATAAGTTTAATGGATACGATCCTAAAATTTTAAAGAAAGCAGCACTGTCTCTCAATTCAACCAGGGCGCGCGCCACCGCATCCTGTTCGGCATGGCCTTCAATATCAACAAAAAAGTAATACTCCCAGGTTCCATTACGAGCCGGACGCGACTCGAAGCGGGTCATGGAAACGCCATGTTTGGCCAAGGGTGCCAGCAATTGATACACCGCGCCCGCCTTGTTGGGCACCGACAGCACCAGCGAAGTTTGATCGCGCCCGGAGGGGTGGGTTTTTTGGTAGCCCAACAGGGCAAAGCGGGTGCGGTTATGTGGGTCATCCTGAATTGCGCCATTCACCACTTCCAGATGGTATTGCTGGGCCGCCATTTCACTGGCAATGGCTGCTACCGAGGGGTCAAAACTGGCAATGCGCGCCGCTTCGGCATTGGAAGCCACGGCTTTGCGTTCGATATTCGGGTAATGTTGATTGAGCCAGGTCTGGCATTGCGCCAACGCCTGCGAGTGCGCGCAAATGGCTTGCACCGCTTCCATGCTGCCGCTCTTGGTCATCAGATTATGGCGCACCAGAATCGAAATTTCGCTGCTGATATTGAGCGTGGTTTGCAGCAATAAATCGAGGGTGCGATTGATCACACCTTCGGTGGAATTTTCAATCGGCACCACGCCAAAGTCAGCCGTACCGGCTTCGGTGACGCGGAACACTTCATCAATCGAACTGCAGGGTAGCGCATCGACTGCGGTGCCAAATTGCTGGTGTACGGCTTGCTCGCTAAACGTGCCAACCGGGCCGAGGAAAGCCACGGTCACGCGTTTTTCCAGCGCGCGGCACGCCGACATGATTTCACGCCACACGGTTTGCAAATCGAAATTATGCAAGGGGCCGGGGTTATTGTCGGCAATGCGGCGCAAAACTTGGGCTTCGCGTTCCGGGCGAAAGATGGGGGCATGGGTTTTGGCCTTGATATGCCCTACTTCTTGCGCCACTTTGGCACGTTGATTCAACAAATTCAAAATTTGCACGTCAATCGTATCGATTTGTTCGCGCAGGGGTTGTAGTTTATCGTCATCCATTGCAGCTCTTTTCCAAAAAAGCATCATTCAAGCTTTCATCACGCAAATAAAAAGGGGCGATTCATGCGTGAATCAAGATAACCATACAGCAAATTTGCTTTGGCAAGATTAACTTGTTCCATTGCCGCCACACCATCTTGTTTTTTCAGTCATTTAAATACCATGCCAACAATATAAATGCCGCAGATGGTGGGTGTGTGATACATGGAATGATTGGTGGCGATCAGCTTCAAGTGAAAGGATCAACACTACATCCAAATTGCTTGACCAACCACGTTGCGAATTCTATGTAAAAATGCATCACCAATACCTGCAATGTCCAATAGTTTTGTATCAGTCGCCATCGCCAGGTCGTTGATAGTCACAATACCCGCATCAAGCAAACTTTTACATTTCGCATCAGTTAATC
>CAMBDR010000533.1 GCA_945864765.1 Janthinobacterium lividum
CCGACGGCGCTCATTCAACTGGTCACGCTCAGCAAACAAGTGCTGATGTTGGATAATGCCTGTGGTGCGGGGCCGTTTATGCATGATCCTTACGTGCGGCAAAACCAGGCCAAATCGGTGCTGTGCGCGCCCATTATGCATCAGGGCAATCTGCTGGGCATACTCTACCTGGAAAACAATCTCTCGCAAGGGGTGTTTACCCAGGACAGGTTGGAGGTACTGCGCATCCTTTCCTCGCAAGCGGCGATTTCGATTGAAAACGCCCGGGTTTATGAAAATCTGGAAGCCAAGGTAGCGCAGCGTACCGAGGCGCTATCGATTGCCTACACCGTGGCCGATACCTCGCGCCAGCATGCCGAGGCGGCCGAACAAAAAGCCACCCGCGCACTGGAAGAATTGCGCACCACCCAGAGCCAACTGATTCAGGCAGAAAAAATGGCCTCACTGGGGCAACTGGTGGCGGGCGTGGCGCATGAGCTCAATACACCCATCGGCAACGCCCTGACCATGGCATCCAGCCTTTCCGACGCCAGCAATGCGCTGGAAACCGTGATGAATCAGGGCGAGATGCGCAAATCGACCCTGACCGACTTCATCAGCACGGCGCAGTTAATCACCCAGGTCATCAGCCGCTCGTGCCAGCGCGCCGCCACCCTGATCAATAGCTTCAAGCAAGTGGCGGTGGACCAAACCATGGAGCAGCGCCGCAGCTTTGAACTACGCTCGCTGGTTGAAGACAATCTGGCGGCACTGCGCGCGGGCTTTGAGCAAGAACCCTGGTTGATTGAAATCGATATCGCGGCGGGCATTGAATGCGACAGCTATCCCGGCCCACTGGGGCAGGTGATGACCAATCTGGTGCAAAACGCGCTGCACCACGCGTTTGCCGGGCGTAGTGCGGGCCGACTCACGATCAGCGCGCATATCAAGCACAGCGCGCCGGATCGGGTAGAAATGATTTTTAGCGATGATGGCAATGGCATGAATGCCGCCACCCTGACCCATATCTTTGAACCTTTTTACAGCACCCGCCAGAGTCTGGGCAATTCCGGGCTGGGCTTATCGATTGCCCTCAATATTGCCACGGGCGTGCTCGGTGGTAGCTTGCAAGCGAGTTCGGTACTGGGGCATGGATCGGTATTTACCCTGTGTTTTCCGCGCAATGCGAATTTGCGCGACCCAGGCTTAAGGGTTTAGATCAATTTTTGCGCTGACCAGGGTGATATTGCCCGGCGTCATGGTAATACTGCTGCCGCCCACCGAGAGCGTAATCTTGCTGGGCGAGCTGATGCTAACCTCCCCCGCTTCCGATTTCACGGTGATATTGCCCTTTACCGTTATATCTTGCTTACCCTCGGTGACCTTCAGTTCCATATCCTGCTTGATGATTTCCTGATGTCCGCCATCAACCTTGATCGCAACATCTTTTTTGATGAATTCGGTATGGTTGCCGCCCACGCTAATTTGGCGGTCGTTGCCGATGGTTTGGCTATCGTTTTGTTTTACGTTCACATCCATATTGCGTTCTGCGTGCAGCCACAATTGTTCTGCGCCCTTGGCGTCTTCAAAGCGTAGCGCATTAAAATTGGCTGGCCCTGCGCCTTTGCTGGAGCGGGTTAGCACGCCGCTTTGGGTTTTATGGGCGGGTAAATCCCATGGTGGCATGTGGTGGTCATTATAAAACTGGCCGACAATCACCGGGCGATCCGGGTTGCCCTGCATATACTGCACCACTACTTCGGTGCCCACCCGTGGTAGTGCGATCATGCCGAAGTGGCTGTTGGCCCAAGGCGTCATCACGCGTAGCCAGCAGGAGCTGTTTGCATCGTTTTTACCCTTGCGATCCCAGTGGAACTGTACTTTGATGCGGCCGTATTTATCGGTATGGATTTCTTCGCCTTTGGGGCCGGTTACGGTGGCGCTGTCCATGCCGGGGTCGCGCGCGGCATCGCTGTTATAGCCTTGTTCTGGCCGCCAGGGTGCTTTGAGTGGCAGGCAGCTAAATTTGTTTTCGTAAGTGGCTTCGCCGCCCTGGGCATTGAGGTAGTTATTGTTGACGGTGTGCGTTACGGAAAGTATAAAAAACGCTTGTTCGTGGCCGTTGAGGGCTTTCATTTGCACATCCGAAGCCATATCCAGCCGAAACCAGCGCCCCGGTTGCAGCGCGCGGCAATCCCCTTCAGCATCAAAGCGTTGGCCTTGGGCGTTAAATTGATCGAGCCTGTGGCGCATGATGCGCTCGCCGTGTTGTTCGTTTTTGTGGCCATAATGGCCGTGATAGTGGTGTACTTCCATTTGGTGGATTACGCCTTGTTCCAACTCGCTGGAATCAAAGGCAAGTTGCATGCGTGGGCGTTTGAAATCGAATTGCGAGAGGGCGATTTTGCCCGATACCAATTTGCGCAAACTGGCCCACAGGCTGACTTTATCCACCCGGTTGGAGCCACCGCCATGGTGGTAGGGCACCACCGGTTTGCCATCGATGGGCGCGGCAGCGGGGGAGGTGTCGGAGATGATGAGTTTGTGGCCGGTTAAGGTATGTTCGTACCAGTAACACCAACCCATTTCTTCCCAACGGCGGTGCAAATAATTGTAGTCGCTCTCGTCATATTGGCAGGAAAAAGTGCGCGCCGGGTCAGATTCATGCAGGCGAAATTCGTGGCTGGACAAGCCGGTTTGGTTAAACAATTCAACGGTTTGCTTCTCGATATTTTTGTCGTGAAACAAGTGGTGGTTGTGGCGTAGCGCAAACAAGGCCAACCATGGTTTTAATACCATCTGGTAAGTGGCGATGCCATCGTCAATGGAAACCAGGCCAAATTCAAAGCAATGCCCGTTAAAAAAGCGCGAACTTTGATTGTCGCGCAGCAATTCCACACACACTTTTTTGCCTTGCACATCGGTCAATACGATGCCGGGGTCGTCTGAGATGACGGTGACGGTAAAGGTAAAATCAGTGGAAACCTGTTCTTCGGCAATGAGTTGGTTGATCAGCAAACCCGCCTTGGGGCCATCGTCATGCGAAAAATAAAGTTTTAGTAAGCGATTGCCATCCGATTTCGTCACCAAAGCGGCCAATTTTTGTCTCGCTGAACTCATTTTTCATCCTGGGTTAATTTACTGAAATGTTTTTTACCAAATTTGACGCGCTATTGTAAATCATTTTTGCTCATTTGCCATAGAATTTAATGCGTAACAAATTGTAAGATGTTGCTGCGCATGCCACACTGACTTTGTTATACTTGCCCATCTTTTTTCTAAAAAAATTATTCCTTTTGTTTATTTCTTTACTGCATGTTTAACATTCTATGACCCAAGAAAAGCCCCCGTTTTTGATTGATGAAGGTAGCCTGGCCATTCCCGCCGGGTTCCAGGATCGCACGACCAACATTTTTATTCAAGGTGTTGCGGAGTCCTCGACACTCAATTTGAATATTGGGCGGGATAATTATGCCGACGATGAGACCTTGGAGTTGTATGTGAGTCGGCAAATCAAGTTGCTGACTGATAAGTTGCCTGGTTACAAGTTGAAGAGCCGCAATCCGGCGCAACTTGGCGTTGCGGCCATAGCGGGCGAGCAAATTGATGGCGGCTATAAAAACGGCGGGCGTTTTTTGCACCAGCGGCAGGCGGCGTTTCCCATTTCCGCTACTCGTGTGTTAATTTTTTCTGCCACCAGCGCCGCCCCGTTTGACGCCAAATTTGAAACACTCTGGGCGCAATGGCTCGGCAGTTTCATTGCGCGTGCTTAAGCGCGCAAGGATTATTTATGTTTGAAGCGGCCCGCGTTACCGATGGCATTGAACACAGCAGCGCGCTGGCAGGTTTCATTACCGGGGCATTGCTTGGCATCGCGCTGATTGCTGCGGTTGCTTTTTGCACCTTTACCTGCGGTTTTGGCGTGGCACTGGTGGCGGGTTTGGTTGCGGGGATAGGCGCGCAAGGGCGACCACATTACCTGTGGGGCCGTCATTAGCAGCGGCTCGGGCAATGTGACCATTGGCGGCGGCACCAAGGCGGTGTTGCCGTTTGATAGCGAGATACCGGAATGGCTGCGCACTGCCACCGATTGGGCCTTTGTTTTGGCCGGGCTGGCGGGTGGTTTGGCGGGCGTCATCAGAAAAGCGGCTGGCGCGCCACTTAAGGCCATGCTGCCTTGTGCGGCCAACTTTATTGGCGGC
>CAMBDR010000534.1 GCA_945864765.1 Janthinobacterium lividum
GTGCATGATCCGCTACTGCCGGGCAGTTTGGCCTTGGATACGGTCAAGCCCATGCTGCTGGATCAGGCAGGCTGGCTATGGGTGGGCACTTGGGGCGGCGGCTTGCAACGCATGAACGCCAACAATACCATGCTGCGCGTACTCAGGCATAGCATAAAACGGCCTGGCGGATTGAGCCATCCTGATGTGGCATGCATGCTTGAATTAAGCAATGGCTTGCTACTCATTGGCAGCGCGGACAATGGGATTGATATTTTTGACCGGCAACGGGGCTTGATTGGTGGCTACCGGGCCGGACAGGGTCAGACAGGCGCGCTGCCCTTGGCGACCATTACTGCACTGGCCCAAACCAGCGACGGCGCGGTCTGGGCGGGTACGCGCAGCGGGGTGGTGCGGCAATTTGCCAGTGGTGCCTGGGTGATGGTGCCGGGTTTGCCTAATAAGCAAGTGCGCAAGTTGTTTGCCAGCCGTGACGGCAGCCTGTGGGTCGGAACAGGTCGCGGGGTGGCGCGCTGGCGACCGGATGAGCGTGTGGCTCAGCGCTCACCACAGCCTGGCAGTCAGCATGTCGGCGGTGAGGGCAATACAGTTAGCAAAACAGGTCAAAACACAACGCAAAGCGAGGTGCCAGGGCGCTTTGAAGTGCTCACCGACGAGCAGGGCAAGGGCTTGGAATTTGGTGTGCTTGCGCTGGCCGAAGATGGGCAAGGTCGGGTTTGGATAGGCACATCGAATGGCTTGTGGTTGTATGATCCAGGGCACAAGGGGCTCATTCGCATTCCTGCCGAACCAAATCGCCCGGACGGATTGGTTTCCGACACGGTTTCCAGCTTGCTGATTGATCGCCAAAACCGCTTGTTGGTCGCCACTACCAAAGGCTTGGAGCGTTTGATCAGCCGGGATGGCAAGCTGGCCCGGTTCGAGCATATCAGCGCTTTGCTGAATCAAGCCGGCCAAGCGCTGGGTGACAACTTGCTGGAGGATCGACAAGGCCGCATTTGGACGGAAGAGGGGGTGATCGATTTGACCACAATGCGCATGAGTCGCCTCACCGTTGCCGATGGCATGGATCTGGGTGCAACCTGGGCTGCTTCCTATGCCCAAACCCGTGATGGTTTGCTGCTCTTTGGCGGCACCAAAGGAATGGCGATTATCGATCCGGAGCGCTTCAAACCCTATGATTATGCGCCGCCGCTCATCGTTACCGCGCTAAAAATCAATGGCGTAGCGGTGGCACCCGGCGCTTTGGCAAGCCCTTTGGCAAACCCTTTGGCGAGTACGTTGACCAAGCCGTCAGCACAAGCTGGCAGAGGCGCTGCCGCCAGGCTGACCCTGGCACCCGCACAGCGCAATTTTGCCATTGAATTCGCCGCCCTCGATTATTCCGAACCCAAGCAAAACCGTTACCAATACCGCTTACAAGGCTACGACAAAGACTGGATTGACACCGATTCTGACCACCGTAGCGCCGCCTATGGCAACTTGTGGCCGGGCAGCTACACGCTGCAAGTGCGCGGCAGCAATCGGCAGGGTCAGTTTAGCCCATATGAGTTAGCCATTGCGATCCATGTTTTGCCGGCATGGTGGCAATCGCCCTGGTTTTGGGTGTTGGCTTGGCTACTGACGGGCGGCATGGTGTTTGGCGCGTTTCGCTGGCGCGTAGCGCGTTTGCGTGCCAAGGCGCGCCACTTGCAAAAGCTGATTGATGCGCGTACCAGTGATATTCTCAAACTCGGTAAAATCGGTCAGGAGCTGACCGCCACACTGGATATGGAGCAAGCCTTCGAGCGCGTGTATAAGCAAGTGTTTGCACGGCTGGACGCGGATGTGTTTGCCATTGCCCTGGTGAACAACGATTTGATCGAATATGTCTATGAAATTGAACACGGCCAGCGTTTGCCCAATTCGGTGGTGGCGCTGGATGAGCGTAATCGCCCTGCCGTGTGGTGCGTGCGCGAACAGCGCGAACTGATCACCCGGCGACGCATTGAACTGGGCAATTACCTTGCGACCATCTTGCCACCCATTTCTGGCCAGCCGATGGAAACCATAGTCTACCTGCCGCTGTTGGCTGAGCAGCAGGTGATTGGTTGCCTGAGTGTGCAAAGCCCCAAGCCGTATGCCTACAATGAGGATCAAATCGAATTTTTGCACATTCTGGCCAGCTATACTGCCATTGCCATGTCCAATTCGGCAGCGCACCGGGATTTGTCCCAATCGCATGACGAATTAACGGCTGCGCTGTCCTATCTGCAAGAAACCCAGGCCAGGTTGATTCAGCTTGAACGCCAGCAAATATCGCTCGATTTGCACGATAACCTGGCGCAAACCATGACTGGCGTGCTGCTACAACTTGATACCGCGCGTAGGGTGCTCACGCGTGAGCAAAGCCAGGATGCCTTGGCAAGCTCGCCCACTCCGCTCACTCCGCCCACCAGGCCGGTGCGCAGCGGCTTGTCGTATGTTGAGCGTGCCATGGAACTGGCGCGTGAGGGGCATGCCCAAACGCGTCAATTGCTCAACGCCTTACGTAGCGCCAAAAAGAAGCAGCATACGCCGATTAATCTGGTCGATACCCTGCGTCGTGATTTGCCGCGCCTGACCGTGGGCACCGCGATTGTGGTGGAGGTGCAGCAAGAGGGCGAGGTGGTGCCACTCAATGGCGAGGTGGAACTGGCCTTGTTTCGCATTGCCCAGGAAAGTGTGACCAATGCGCTGCGCCATGGCAAGGCCAGGAAGATTGTGCTGCTGCTGGCCTGGCGCAGCAATGAAGTGGCGCTGTCGGTGCAGGATGATGGTATCGGTTTCGACCCAACTTCCAAAGCCGTGGTGCCAGGTATTGGCTTGTTGGGCATGCAGGAGCGGGTTGCGGAACTGCGTGGCCGCTTCAAATTGGACTCGGTCAGCGGCCAGGGCACCTGCATTCAGGTGGTGTTGCCACTTTTCCAGGATTGAACATGGCGCAATGATAAGTCCGAAGCCTCGCTCAAGGCCCAATTTCTTAGAATTATCCTTTAGTCCAATTGCCATAAATGGTGGCGCAATGCAATATGGCCACACCGCAACAAGGAAGGCAGGCAAGCGACCAGGTTGCGACTGGCCGTGAATCAATTTGAAAGGTGTTTTATGACGAATGCACAGATTAATGTTTTTCTGGTCGATGACCACCCGCTTGTGAGAGAGGGGTTGCAGGCTTTGTTTGCCCAGGAGCCTGAATTCAACATTGTTGGCGAAGCGGGGGACGGCTTGACGGCGGTATCGCTGTTTGCCAGCCTGCTACCCGACGTGGCATTGATTGATTTGCGCATGCCGGGGCAAGATGGCATCGCGACCATCAAAGCCATTCGCAGCGCGCATCCGAAGGCTGGTTTGATCGCGCTCACTTCTCTTGATGGTGATGCCGATGCGCGTGCTGCGCTGGCCGCCGGTGCAAATGGTTTTTTGACCAAAGGTGCCGACGGCAGCGAAGTGCTGGAAGCGGTGCGTACCGTGCATGCGGGCGGCGAGTGGCTTTCGTCCGAAATGGCCGCCTTGCTCGATACGGTCGGTGCGCATGGCTTGTCGCCACGGGAACATCAGGTGATTGAATTGGTGGCGCAGGGTTTGCGCAATCAGGAAATTGCGGATCGCTTGTATGTGTCACTGGCCACGGCCAAGGCGCATGTGAATGCGATTTTGGAAAAGCTGGGTGCGCAAGACCGTACCGAAGCGGTGGTAACGGCCTTGCGGCGCGGGATTATCCATCTGCCGCCACAGGACGGTGGCGAGTAGTTATTGCCGCAAAGCAAATTTATATGCTTATATCGTGGCAAAATTAACCTTTCGGCTAATTGCGCAAAAGAAGTGCTTGCCGTATCGTTGCTTTTGGCTGAGTGCGACGCTGGAAGTTTCAACGGAAAACTGAGTCATGTCGGATGAGTCATGCGGCAGGCATCAATTTGTTTGTACCTGGCACGCAGCAAAGTCCATTCTATAAATAATTTCAATTTAGAACCAAGGAATGAAAATGAAAATGAGAATGAATATCAAGCCTTTATTGGCATCCCTGCCTTTTGCGTTAATCGCAACGCAAGCGTCTGCCGTGCAAGTTGATTTGCTGGTGACGTATGATAATTACAGTAAGACGTATTTTGATGATCAAGTCGCGACCGCCATGAAGGGTTG
>CAMBDR010000535.1 GCA_945864765.1 Janthinobacterium lividum
TTGCGGCTGCAAACCACCAAACATAGCTATTTTTTCAGCTACAGCTATGCTGAAACCGGGGTTGAGGGCACGAGCCACCACGGTAGTACACGGGCCTCGATTGGCTGGTTACTAGTGGGCATTGTATTGATTGGTTTGTTGGCCGAAGTGATGGCAAAAACTTTGGAAGTGGGCTTGGCGGGCACGGGCATGCCGCCGATAGTGGCGGCGTTTTTGGTGGCGGTGATTTCAGCTTCCCCGGAAATTCTAACGGCCTTGCGCGCCGCCTTGGCCAACCGCATGCAGCCGGTGGTGAATATTGCGTTGGGGGCGACACTTTCCACCATTATTTTAACCGTGCCCGTCATGGAAGCCCTGGCCTTGATGACCGATAAACCGATACAAATTGCGCTCACCGTGCCACAAACCGTGATGGTGCTCTTGACCTTGGCGGTGGCGGCGATTAATTTGCATGATGGCGAAACCAATGCAATTGAAGGCTTAACCCATTTCGTGCTGTTTGCCACCTTTTTAATGTTGGCGGGCTTGGGTGTTTAACTTGTTTGACTGTTTTTTTGACGGGGATAAGGAATGAATATGGCAAATCGATGGATGGCATCCGGCTTGGGGGCGGTGGTGCTGCTGTGCAGTGTTGGCGCGGCACGGGCTGATGATAAAAGCAGTTGCGAGGCCGGGCAGGGCACTTTTTTTATCGGCACCGTGACGCAAGGTGCGCAGTACCAGCCCGAGCGGCGCAACAATGGCAGCATCAAAGGCATCAAACTGTCGCATACCAAACTGTATATGAAGCCTGATGGCAGCGATAAAACTTATGAAGTGAATATCGCCAATGTTTTTGCGCAAGGCTATGTGGAAAATCAGGAAGAAGTGCCCTCATCGCTGCGCGTGTTGAAGGCCAATACCCGGATAGCGCTGTGTGGGCATCCGTATAACAACGATGGCAGGCTGGGCGTGCATTGGGTGCATACCAATTGCGGTAAACAGCCGACCAGGGAAAAGCCCAATGGCTGGGTGCGGGTGGTGGGCGCGGATGGCAAAGCGGGGCCGAATTTGGAGGGTGGGGAGGGGTATTGTTATTTGTGGCAGAGGAATGGGCGGCGTTGAGTTGTAGTGCCGTTCCTGTGCTAAAGTTGCACGACGCACATGCAAAACCCTTGGTATAACACGGAGATGGTTGAATGGCAATTCTTGAAGGGATTCAGATCCAGAATTTTCGCGCCTTGCAAAATATTGTACTGGGTCAGACCTTTGACAATAACAAAAGCAAGCCATTGCCACGGCTGGTGGCGGTGATAGGGGCCAACGGCAGCGGAAAATCGAGCCTGATGGATGCCTTGGGTTTCATCGGGGACTGTTTGATGGAAGGTGTGCAATCGGCCTGTGACAAACCGCACCGTGGTGGTTTTGAGCGCCTGCGCACCCAAGGTAGTAACGAGGCAATCAAGTTTGAAATCCGTTATCGGCAAACCAGCGACTCTCGTCCCATCAGTTATTCGCTTTATATTAACTGTGATAAACATGGCCGTGCCATGGTCGTCTATGAGCGCCTGCGGCAACGACGTAAAGGGGTAGGTTCAGGTCAACCGCTTTCGTTTTTGACGATTGAAGAAGGCAGGGGCACCGTCTGGGCGGGCGAAGCATCAGCCAGTGCGGAAGGCACCCGGCTTGATCAAATCCAGATGTCTGATCGCCAGGTGCTGGGTATTGCCTCTTTGGGCACGCTGGCGGATCATCCGCGCATTGCCGCCTTCCGGGAATTTCTTTCCGGCTGGTATCTATCTTATTTTGTGCCGCAGTTGGCCAGAACCCAGCCTATGTCCGGCGTGGCAGCGCATCTTGACCGAACCGGGGAAAATTTGGCCAATTATTTGCAATTTGTTTCGCGTGAACATCCGGCCGGGTTCAAGCAAATGCTGGCCCGCATCGCAAAAAAAATTCCGGGCGTGGAGACGATCACCCCGGTTGTGGCACCTGACAAACGGCTGTTACTGGCGTTTCGCTCCAGCGGTTACGCAGAACCGTTTTTTCAGCAGGATATGTCCGACGGCACGCTGAAGATGCTGGCTTATCTGTTGTTGATGGAAGACCCTGAACCTGCGCCGCTGGTCGGCATTGAGGAGCCGGAGAATGGCCTGCACCACCAGTTGCTCGGCGATTTGGCACAGGAATTTAAGGAGTTTGCGCGCAAGGCGCGGGGGCCACAGGTAATTGTCACTACCCATGCCCCCAATTTCGTCGATGCGCTGACGCCCGACGAAGTGTGGATTTTGGATAAGGACAGACAAGGACACAGCCAGTTGACGCGCGCCGCCGACATTGAAGGCGTGCGCGCATTATTCGATGAAGGCATCCCGATGGGTAGCCTTTGGTACAGCAATCACTTCAGGATCGGCAATCCATGACTTATTTTGAAGTCTTGGTAGAGGGTGGCTCTGACGTGCCGACAATGCGTGAAATATTAGTGCGCAGGTTTGGCCTGGAAGAGAAAACCCATTTTCGCATTCACCCGCATAAGGGGCGGGGCAAACTTCCACTCAATCCATTGGCAAGGCCTGATCCCAAACAGCAAGCATTGCTGGCTCAACTGCCCGCCAAACTACGTGGTTTTGGTTCGTATTTTGGTGATAATGACTGTGTTTTGGTGGTGGTGGATGCAGATGACACGCCACCAGCCGAATTGTTAGGTGAGTTAAACGCGATGTTGGCTCAACTACCGCAACGACCCAGGCGGGTGTTGTTGCTGCCGGCAGTAGAAGAGACTGAAAGCTGGTTTCTTGCCGACAGTGCGGCGGTCTTGCAAGCCTATCCGGGCGCGAAGGTGCAAAAATTAAAGGCAATACCGCCGGATGCGGTTGTGGGTGCGTGGGAAGTGTTGGCCGATGCGGTGGGTATGCCACGCAAGGCGGTCACCGGGGCGGATAAGTATCAATGGGCAATGAACATTGCGCCCCACCTCAATCTTGATCAGCCTGGTTCACCCAGTTTAAGGGCTCTGATTGAAGGAATTGAACAAGAAGTGTGAAATATTTCTTGATGGAGGCTGGGTAAAATAACAGCAAAATATACTTGCATTGTTCAAAATTTCGTGTAAAATCCTTTCTTAGTGACGGTTTCGGTGTAAGTAGTCCAACGCCCAGGCAATTTGCGACAAATGCCGTCATCAGCGTAAGCGTGATCTAAGCACGCCAAATCTGGGCACCGAAATTTTCCAAATGGTCTCTTCTTTCAGGGGCCATTTTCTTTTTCTGGTCATGAAAAATACAACGATCTGGCTTATCTTCCTTTTAGCGGAAATTGTCGGGCAGTGTGTACCACGTTCAATACCACTATTTCGCTTGGCAAAACACGTATAAAGGCAATATACGGTAATTTGTTGATGACCACCTCACGCGCACCCGCAATGCGGGAACTGGCCCGTACACGTTCAGGAAAATCGATCAAGCTGGTAATTTCAGCAACAATGCGTTGAGAAATTGAATCTGCGATGTGGATGCTCGCATTTTCAGAATAGTAGATACTGATTTCTTCGAGGTCAGCTAGCGCTGCTTTCGTCCAGACAATCTGCATTGCTACTATCCTTTATTGGCAAGCCTGACCTTCATTCTGGCCGCCAGCAATGGTAATATGTCCTGATGTTTGATGAACTCTTCTTCACCGTTTTCTACGCGCTGCAAGGTTGCGCCAACTTTTTCACGTAGCCATTTATCGTAACCAGGTTCTGGGGTTGGGTTTTTAAATGATTCGATATCGGCAAGCTCGGGTTGTTTAATTGCTTCGCATGTTGTCATGATGATTCTCGCTTTAATTTGACGCTGCACAGAGTAATTGCATTGTAACCCGGACAGGAAATTTTGCAAAGGTGATGTTTGGCCCAAAGAATTTATAATGCATACTGCCTGGTAATGGCCGAAGAATCCATTTATTTGCTGCGTGCTTTTCAGAAAAAGACGCACAAAACACGACGTGAAGCCATTGCGTTGGCAATAAGACGCTATCAACAAATTGGGGAATTAATTATGAATGGAGAAATTACCGTATCGTCGGGTAATGTGTTTGCTGATCTTGGCTTTTTACCGGAGGATGCTGCATTGATGGCGATGCGGGCTGAGTTGATCGGGTGTTTGCGCGAGACGATTGCGGCTAATGGGTGGACGCAGATTG
>CAMBDR010000536.1 GCA_945864765.1 Janthinobacterium lividum
ATCCCGCCGCAATCAAGGCTTGCCGCCGCGCTACTTCGCTGCGCGCGCTCTCGTTCTGTGCCACAAAGGGGTAGAGCGCATCCATTAAATCGAGCGCGCCATCCAATTGCTGCAAAGATTGATCGTAATAACCGATGTGCGCCGCCGCATGGTAGCGCAAGCCGTCACAACTTTCCCGCGCCGCCATGAAGCGCCAGGCCTGGCGCAAGAGCGAGGATTTACCCGCGCCATTGGCCCCCAGCAAAGCCACTTTATCGCCCGGTTTCAGCCAGAGCTGGTCTGCCGTGAACAGCACCGGCGTATGCGCTGCCGCGCGCACGGGCCAAGCTTCAAAAGCCAATAACTGATTGGCCGCCATGGCCTTGCCGTGCAAGGACAAACGCCATGGTGCGCCCTGGCTGACAAAGCTTTGTTCTTGCTTCAATTTATCCACCCGCTTTTGCATGGTTTTGGCCTTGCGTGCGAGGTCTTCGTTGTCGTAAGTGCGGCCCCATATGGCCAGCCGTTGACTACTGGCGGCCAGGCGATCAATTTCTTTTTGCTCGGCCGCATGGCGTGCCTGTGAGGCGGCATCGAATTCGGCCAGCGCTTGCAGCGCAGCGCCGCACGCCAAGTCAAAACTATACAGCTTTTGATCACGCAAGACCCAGCTTTTGCGCGTCACGTTGTCGAGCAGGCGCTGGTCATGCGAGACCAGTACAAACGCGCCCTTCCAGCGTAGCAAAAATTGCTCCAGCCATAGCAGGGAAGGTAAATCGAGGTGGTTGCTGGGTTCATCCAGCAGCAACAGGTTTGGCTCGTGCAAGAGTGCGCGCCCCAGCAGCAGGCGCGTATGCTGCCCACCCGAGAGTGCGTGCACGGGCACATCGGCCACTTGCGCATCAAGGCTGAGCTCCAGCAGCAGGCTATCAACCCGCCAGTGCTGGTCGATGGGGACAGCGGCCAACAAGGCCTCGCGCAAACTCAGTTGCGCCAGCTCGGGCGGCAGATGTTGTTCCACCAATTGCATGCGGCACGCGCGCGCTTGCTGTAGCGCACCGCTGTGGGCTTCAAGCTGGCCATTCAGCAAACGCAGCAAGGTGCTTTTGCCACAACCGTTATGGCCGATCAAGCCAATCCGGTCGCCCAGTTTTAAGGTAAATGAAAGATCCTGGAATAAACAACCGTGGTTGGATTCCAAATGTAATGCTTGAGTAGAAAGTAAGGTAATGCCTGATGTAGCAAATGAGGTAGTAAATGAGGAGGTATTCATGCTCTTGTCTCGAAAAATGGGATGCGAACATCCACGTCAACAAAAGCGCTAACGACAACGAGCCGAAGAAGGACTCTTAAATAGTAGAGGGGGACTTGCTCCGACCCGGTTATCGCAGCGCGATGGAACCGAGGTAAGAGCCGTTGACTATACTAAAGCTATGTACGCGCCAAATGGCGATACAAGTGTTTTCCATGATTTTCCTCCTTTCTGGTCTGGGGGGGTTGAGAGCGTACTGCCATGCATTGTAGAAACATTTGTGCGAAAAAGCAAGGATGTTGTGGCCTGATTTGCGCAGACAGCGCATAATTTGTGGGCATCATTTAAAATACCTCATTTATATTACCACCCCGTTATTCGCACCTCCCCCGTTCACCACAACCCAGGAAAGATCGAAACCATGACGGATTTAATGAATCAGGCACGCATTGGCATTATTGGCGGCAGTGGCTTGCAAAAATTACTGGCGCTGACCGAAATGCAGCAAGTCGAAATCGATACCCCCTTTGGCGCGCCATCGGACGCGATTGTGCTGGGTAAGCTGCAAGGCGTACCGGTGGCGTTTTTACAGCGCCATGGCCACGGCCACCGCATACCGCCATCCGACATTAATGTGCGCGCCAATATTGCCGCCTTGCGTCGGGTGGGCTGCACGCAAATTTTGTCGCTCAGTGCGGTGGGCAGTTTACGAGAAGAATGCCCACCCGGCAGCTTTGTTATCATCGACCAATTTATCGACCGCACCATCGCCCGCGAAAAAACTTTTTTTGGCACTGGCCTGGTCGGGCATGTGCCCTTTGGCGACCCGGTTTGCACCCGCATACACCCCTTGTTGGGCGAAGTGGCGCGCAAGCTGGGCTGTGCGGTACAAGAAACGGGCACCTATATTGTGATGGAAGGGCCGCAGTTTTCAACCCGCGCCGAATCCAATATGCACCGCATGCTGGGCGGCAGCGTAATCGGCATGACGGCCATGCCGGAAGCCAAGCTGGCACGCGAAGCGGAAATTTGTTACGCCATGATTGCGATGGTGACCGATTTTGATTGCTGGCATGACGGCCATGAAGCGGTGACGGCGCAAATGGTGAGTGAGCGCATGGGGCAAATTGCCCAACAAGCCAATTTATTGGTGCAAGCCGCCGTGGCCGCTTTGAGCCAACATCAGGGGCCATGCTCTGCCGGATGCAACCACGCGCTCGATAGCGCCATCATGACCCAGCCCGAAGCGCGCGACCCGGCCATGCTGGAACGGCTGGCGTTTGTTGCGCCCAGAATCATGCAATTGTGAGGATAAGGCCAGCGCCGTCGGTTGGCAAAATCAGCGGGCAAAATCATACGCACAAGGGCGCTTCATCCATCAAGGCAATTTGCTCACGCAATTCCAAAACCCGGTCTTGCCAATAACGCACCGTATTAAACCACGGAAAGGCCACGGTAAAGGCCGGGTCATGCTGGCGGCGCGCCAGCCACGCGGAATAATGGATCAGGCGCAGGGTGCGCAAGGCTTCGATCAAATGTAATTCGCGCCGGTCAAATTCGTGGAAATCTTCATAGCCATCAATCACTTCACCCAATTGGCGCGTCATTTCGGCGCGCTCGCCGGAGAGTAGCATCCATAAGTCTTGCACGGCTGGGCCTTGGCGGCAATCATCAAAATCGACAAAGTGGGGGCCAGCGTCAGTCCATAAAATATTGCCAGTGTGGCAGTCGCCATGCAGGCGCAAGGTTTGGATTTCGCCTGCACGCTGGTAACAGGCAGCCACGCCCGCCAAGGCTTGCGCGCTCACGCTGGTCCAGGCGGCCAGCAATTCGGGCGGGATAAAATCATGCGCCAGCAAAAACTCGCGTGACTCGATGCCAAAACTGGCCAGATCCAGCACAGGCCGCGCCACAAACGGGCGCACACTGCCCACGGCATGAATGCGGCCCATGAAGCGCCCTATCCATTCCAGCGTGCCGGCGCGATCCAGCTCCGGCGCACGGCCACCGCGTTTTTCAAATACGGCAAAACGGAAATCCTGATAATGGTGCAGGGTTTGGCCTTGTTGCCCGGCCAATGCCGCCACCACCGGAATTTCCTGGGCGGCCAGTTCGGCCACGAAGGCATGGTCTTCCAAAATAGCGGCATCGCTCCAGCGCGCCGGGCGGTAAAATTTGACCACCAGCGGCGGCGCATCATTGATGCCAACCTGGTAGACCCGGTTTTCATAGCTGTTTAAGGCCAGCAAACGGCCGTCGCAGTCACAACCGATGCTTTGCAAGGCATCGAGCACGCAATCGGGGCTTAATTCGGCAAAGGGAGGGAGAGTAGAAGTCATGCCGCCATTGTACTATTCATTGTGCCAAACCACACTCATGCAATAAAAATCGATCAATTCATGCTAAGCTTATTTCTTCCCGTTTCTTTTCGCCATTTTTATGATGCTCACGGCTGAACAAATTTTAGCGCTCGCGCCCGACCCCGCATCCGCCAAAGCCGGGAGCGGGCAAGCCAATCTGTCGTATTGGTCGGGTTTGGGTGGTAACGCCAATGCACTGTGGGGCTTGTGCCAGGGCAGCGGCAAAGAACCGTATCGCACCCAAATCGAACTGGCCAGCCCGGCCTTCAAATGTTCTTGCCCAAGCCGCAAGTTTCCCTGCAAGCATGGCTTGGGCTTGTACTTACTCTACGCCAAGCAGACCGCAGCCAAAGCCGACACATTTGGCAACACCACCCCGCCTGATTGGGTGGCCGACTGGTTGCAAAGCAGGGAACAACGCGGCGAGCAGCAAGCCGCCAAAACGGCGGCCAAAGCGCTGGATGCGGCTGAAGCCCAGGCTAAACTCAGCCCCGAGCAACTTGCCGCCAAAGAAAAAGCCACGCAAAAACGGCAGGACAAACGGCAAAACAATGTCGCGCAAGGTGTGGC